>JBEKWX010000361.1:0-4109 GCA_049512675.1 Terriglobales bacterium
CTCTTTCCGGGTCGTCCCGCCATCGGTTCGTTCATTTTGCTCGACGGTTATCGCTTCGAAGTCATCGGCACTCTGAAGCGCGTCGGCCGCGGAGACGACAACCTGACCAACACCCGCGCCTATATTCCCTTCCAGGTTATGCGCAGTGATTTTCCTCTCAAGGGCGATGAGGCATTCGACGCCATTTCGATGATCTACTACCAGCCTCGAACCGCCGACGAACACCTGCTCGCGCGAAATGAGGCTCGCCGCGTCATTGCCCGCAATCACCACTTCGATTACCGCGATGAAGACGCCTTCGAAGGCTTAGACTTCGTCCAGACCGCGCAAATGATGGGTACCATCTTCGATGCGATGAACGAATTCCTGGGCACTGTCGGCCTGGTCACGCTCGCGCTGGGCGCCATCGGCGTCATTAACATCATGCTCATCGCCGTTACGGAGCGCACCCGCGAAATCGGATTGCGCAAAGCTCTCGGCGCCACTAACCGCAGCATCCTGCTGCAATTTTTTGCCGAAGGCATCCTGCTCACGCTGGGCAGCGGACTCATCGGTATGGCCCTGGCTGGCGGCTTTATGGCGGTGCTCAGCAATTATAACGGTCCCAACGGCTTCGATCCGCCTCGGCTCGTTCCCAAAACCGCGATCCTTGCCATCGGAAGCCTGACTCTGGCGGGTGTCGCCGCCGGACTCTATCCTGCGCGCAAGGCCGCGCGCCTGGAACCGGTCGAGGCCTTGAGGCAGGAATGAAATGGATTTGTAATTTGGTAATCGAGTAATTTTGTAATCTAAAGTCACAGAATTACCAAATCAATAATATGATTCGCGATCTGCTTCAGGAGTCCTACGACGCCATGCGCCATAACCGGCGCCGCACTGCCCTCACCATGCTGGGCATGGCCTGGGGCATCGCCACCGTCGTCATGCTCCTCGCCTACGGCGACGGCTTTGGCCGCGCTTGCGCCAACATCTTTGCCAACTTCGGAACCAGGCTCTTCATCATGGTTCCCGGCCGCTCCTCCATGCAGTCCGGTGGCGAGAAGGCAGGCGCGCAAATCCGCCTCACCCTCGACGATGTCGATCTGCTCACCACCAACATCCCGCAAATCACCCACATTACGCCCGATTGCTTCAAGTCCGCGACCATACAATACGACACACGCTCTTACTCCATCAACGTCAACGGCGAATACCCCAACACTTTCGCCATCCGCGCTCTCACCCTGGCCCAGGGACGCTTCTACAACCCCCAGGATCAAACGCAGCGCGCCCGTGTCGCTGTCATCGGCTCCGAAACCAGGGAAAAACTTTTCTCCGGACGCAACCCCTTGGGCGAGCACATCCGCATTGATGGCATCAGCTTTGAAGTCATCGGCGTTCTCAACCCCAAGATGCAGGCCGGCGACGACAATATCAATCGCGTCGTCTACGTCCCCTTCACCACCATGAGTGACCTCAAGGACACTCACTACCTCGACTCCGTCTGGTTCAACTACGAGAGCAACGACTATCAGCGGATCGAGCAATCCGTGCGCTACATCATGGCCGCGCAACACAAATTCAATCCCGCCGACCGCCGCGCCCTGTTGGTTTTTAATCTGATGGAGCAGGTCCACCAGCTCGAGCTCGTCACCATCGGCCTCAAAGTTCTGCTCGCCTTCATCGGCACCCTCACGCTCGGCATCGGAGGCGTAGGCTTGATGAACATCATGCTCGTCTCCGTCACCCAGCGCACCCGCGAAATCGGCGTCGAGAAAGCCCTGGGCGCGCGCCGCCGCCACATTTTTCTCCAGTTTCTCGCCGAGGCCCTCGTCATCACCTTCACCGGAGGAGTGCTCGGCATCATCCTCGCTTACGTGGTTGCTCTCACCGTCGGCCGGCTTACCCTCTACAGCGCCATGGCAAAACACGCCGAAGCCGGCGACATCCGCCTCATGATCAACCCCCTCACCCTGATCGTGGCTGTCCTCATCCTCACGGCCGTCGGACTCATCAGCGGCATGGTCCCCGCCATCCGAGCCTCCCGCCTCGACCCCATCGAGGCCCTCCGCTACGAATAGCGGCGAACTGCTCTGGCGCGAAACCGCCGTATGAGTTAGCCTGCTTGCGGGTTCAAAAAGGAAATTCCGATTAAATCTTCAAGGAGACTGGAAAAAATGAAAAGCAAAAACATTGTCCTGGCATCTCTCGCCCTTCTGCTCTTGAGTGCGCTTGGCTGGGCAGCGCAGGACGTGGTCAGCGCCGTCCATGGCACCATTACCAAACTGGATTCAGCCACCAAGACGATGGTCGTCAAGGCCAAGGATGGCACCGAGCATTCCATCAAGTTTGTCGACAAGACCACGGTCCATGGTGTCAAAGGAGCGGCCCATGAAACCGAGATGGGCGGCAAAGACGCCTTTCACGGGCTCACGGAAGGCTCAGAAGTAGTGGCGCACTACACCGTAAAAGGCACCGAGAAAACAGGGGTCGAGGTCGATAAAGTCGGCAAAGATGGTATCAAGGCGGTGGACGGAACCATCACCGGTATCGATCGCGGCGCCAAGACCATAGCGGTCAAAACCGCCGACGGTACGGAGCAAACATTTAAGCTGTCAGGCCACGCTGCCGACGATGCCGGCAAGGACATCGCAAAAGGAACCGAGAAAACCGCCCACGTAACCGTCTACTACACCGAAGAAGCCGACAAGAAAACTGCCCACTTCTTCGAGAAAATCTAAAATCTGAAACGGAGAAGGAGCAAAGATCAATGAAGAGAACATTCGTGTGGTGTGCCGTGGCATTGCTGTCGCTGCTGGTCGCGGCACAAGCAAACGAAAACAAGATGAGCGGCGGAACCGAGCAGGCGGTCGCCGCACTCGAGCAGAAATGGATAGACGCCGCGATGGCGAGCAATCCGGAGCTGCTCGCTCCTCTCCTGGCGGACAAATTCGTCAATACCGACGCCCAGGGAAAGGTGATTGGGAAAGCCGAGACCCTCGCAAATATCAAGGCGGACAAGTGGCAGACCAACCAGATCAGCGATGTAAAGGTAACGGTATTCGGCAACACCGCCATCGCGACCGGAAACTGGGCAGGCAAAGGGACGGTCGAGAATGGCAAGCCGATCGATACTCACGAGCGCTGGACTGATACCTGGATGAAGATGTCCGATGGAAAATGGCAATGCGTAGCCAGCCACAGCTCTACCATCAAAATGTAGCAAACGAGAAGAGGTGGGCTCGTGTGGGGACGGGGCTGCGCCCCGTCCAAGCCGAGCGCAGCTCGGCAGTTGCCCGTGGTCACAGCAACTCACCTCAATTTGTCATCCTGAGCGAAGCGAGGGACCCATGTATTTTGCCGCCGCAGTGTGCAGGTCTCCGCTTCGCTACGTCCCCATCCGCAACCTCACGCCGAACCTTTTTTCATCACAAACCATCCGTCATCGAAATAAATTGACTTAAGACCCATCGCGCGCGACAATAATATCTGACTGGGGCAGTTTCGAGGTTCGTCCGTCTCCCAAGACGGCCCTCGAATCTGCCCCAAACCCATTTTCAGCGCTCTTTGACAACCTAACTCCTCATTCCGGAATATTTTACGAATAAGTCCTTTAACCTCAAAGATTTGAAAGGAATTTTCCGTCAAGTCTATGATTCTAAAAGGGACGGTGTATTAAAATTTTTCGTGACGACGGATAGTATCTTTTGAGTAGACACGCCGCACCCAAAGTGGAGACAGTCGAGCTAAGTCCTTATTCCAGAATACTTTAAATGTAAGTCCTTATTCTTGAATACTTTGCGTGAAAACAGGGGGGGGAGGGGGAGGGGGGGTACGTTACAGACCGGGGGTAGCAAACAAATAACTAGCAGCTTCCGAACGAAAAGGTGCATGCTCGCAAAGCTGAGATTCCTCAATAAAGGCGCAGGCAGTTCGCCGGGTTCCGAACAGCGAATGACGAACAGCGAACCGACAACACCAAAATTCGGTATCATACAAGGAAATCCTCAGGGGAAAGACAAGCAATGGCAGTTCCCGTATCCCAGATGTGGACAGTGGCTTCCTACGTTCTGCGCCAGAAGCTGGCCGGACGCAAGCGCTATCCGCTCGTGCTCATGCTCGAGCCGCTG
>JBEKWX010000362.1:0-4104 GCA_049512675.1 Terriglobales bacterium
TCTTTCAGCACATCGGGAGCGAAATCCTGCGCCGTCGATTCCGGCGTCACCACCACCTGCCCATCCGGCTTGCGCACGCGGACATACTCGACCTCCAGCTTCTCGGTCGCCGATGAGTATCCAAAAACCAGTTGGCCGAATTCCTCCACGCCCGCCTGGCTTTGAATCCGGACCACGGTCTCGGTCTCGCTCACTTCGGTTCCGTCGTTCTCAAAGTGGACACGGTTCGAGATTCGCTCGAAGACCGCGGCCTCTTCGGAGTTAGCGTTATTTGTTTTCGGCTGGGATGAAGACGGAGGTAAAGCCTGCGCCCGTGCGTCCGCCCTGATCAAGCAGACAAGCGAGCAGACGAGTAAGAGGCCAGTGGTAACGCGCGACACACAATAAGACATATTGCAGTTCTTTTACGCCGTGCCCAGCGTAAAATCAAACTAACCGGGATGAATTTCACCAAGCTCGTTCGGCTCATTGCGATCCTGATTTGTTTCCGCAGTCTGCTTGCCGCGCAAGCTCCCCCACTCGCCGTTGTGGACGAACCTCCGCCATCACTGGTCGCGGGCGTGGAATTCCACGTTCTTCTTCATGCCCGCGGCG
The DNA here is from genome assembly GCA_049512675.1 of Terriglobales bacterium. Classification (GTDB taxonomy): domain Bacteria; phylum Acidobacteriota; class Terriglobia; order Terriglobales; family Acidobacteriaceae; genus Acidiflorens. Next base: position 595 of record JBEKWX010000362.1, read on the forward strand.
GCGTTCCGCCCTACGTCTGGAGCGTGGCCAGCGGAGCTCTTCCCGAAGGAATCACGCTCAGCCCGGAAGGCCTTCTGGCTGGACGCCCCGCCAAGCCCGGGGCCTTCACGCTCACCTTAAAGGTCGAAGATTCCGGTCATCCCGCGCACACCATCAACAAAGAGTTCCGGGCCGTGGTCACCGCTTCTCTGTTGCTCGAATGGCTTCAACCTCCAAAGGTCCGCGACGACCGGATCGACGGCATCGTCAAGGTCTCCAATGATTCCGCCGAAACCTTCGATCTGACCATCATCATCGTGGCCGTCGCCGAAAATGGGCGAGCGACGGCAATCGGCTACCAACATTTTCCGCTAAACGCGGGCACTACCGACTTTCAAATTCCCTTTGGCAACACGCTCCCGCATGGCGCGTACGTGATCCACGCCGATGCCATCGCCGAAATCCCCGCCCGGAACGCCATCCTTCGCCGGCGACTCCAGATCCCTCAACCTTTGCAGGTGGTGCAGGGCCCGTAGCGGCCTTTGCCCCACTCACTTTCGTCACCTCCACGCCGGGTAAACAGTTCCAACTGCAGGCACCCGCAACGTATGCTCGATCCATGTTCTCTTGAAACGGATGACTTCGTCGCAATGAACTCAATCCTGGTGCGGATCCTGTTGGTCGTCCTGATGTCATGCGTATTCGCGCGCGCTCTTTCCGTACAGAACAGCGTGGAAACGAATCCGCAGCAGATGCTGGACGCGGAATCAGATCCACCATCGCCGTCCGCGGCCAATCCGCCGGCAATCCCAGCCCCGGAAAAGCCGGCCGCGCAAGATCTGGCGGAGCCGCCCAAGCGTATGTTCGGTATGATCCCCGATTTTGAGAACACGAACGACACACCCGCCAACCGCCATCCGTTAACTATTCGCGAAAAATACATCCTCTCGCTTCATCAGGCCTTCGACATCAGCGCGCACATCGGAAACGCGTTTCAGGCAGCGATGCAACAGGCTGCGAACGGCCAGCCGCGCTACGGCCAGGGCTGGGACGCCTACGGGAAGCGTTTTGCGGCGGCCGAAGGCGATCAGATTTCTGGAAGCATTCTGATCTATGGAGTTCTGCCTACCATCCTGCGCGAAGACCCGCGCTATTTTCGGCAAGGCAGAGGCTCGACGTTCTCGCGGATTTGGTATGCCGTGAATCGCACCGTGGTCACGCGCAAAGATAAGGGCACATCCGGATTCAATACCTCGGAAGCACTCGGTCAATTGGTGTCCTGTGGCATCTCGACCAGCTATTATCCGCAGCAGGATCGGAGCGCCAGCCGCGTGTTCTCCAATTGGGCTGTTAACTTGGGCAGTAACAGCGCCTACAATGTGCTCTCCGAATACTACCCCGACATGATGCGCGGTCTCTTTGCACGTCATCGGAAGCCAGTCGTCCTGAACGGCAACGATGGCGCGCGCCAGATCGCAGCCCAAGCTAGCCACTGACGGCTGAGAGCTGTCGCCGTTTCTTGCTTTTCGGGGGCCGTTCCGCTAGATTTCAACTTTCCTTTAATTTGACGGACGACCATTGATCTGACGAGCGGGCAGGCCGTAAACTTGCCTCCAGGAGTAATGGGTATGAAGCGGAGCTATATCGGGCTCGCCTTGGGCGCGCTGGTGGCGGTGGGAGCGGCTTTGAGCCTGCCGAGTTGCGGGCATGACCAGAAGCTGGTGAGCCTTGAGGTTCAACCCGCCACATTTACTTTTCTAGAGCCGGGTCCGACGACGGCGACCGAGCAATACACCGCTATCGGCACCTACATCCAACCTCCGGCGACGAAGGATGTCACCAATCAGGCGACCTGGAAGATCGATGATGGAATCGTTACGATGACGGCTCCCGGCCTGTTCACTGCGACGCCGCCGCCGGTAGACTCCCCACCGGGCACGTCAGGCCCTTGCGGTGTCGGGAATATCTCGGCAAGCGTTCCTGTGGGTACGGGCGGTTCGTCGAACGTTGTGATTGCGTTTGCGACCGTAACCGTGGACAATCCGACCGTGGCGACTTGTCCGGGCGGCAACACGGAAGGCACGCTAAGCGTGCTGATCTCACCAAACGGGGGTGGGACGGTAACCAGTTCGACATACGGTATCAACTGCCCGTCGGTTACATGCATAGCCGTGATCCCGGTAGGGGCTTTGGTCGGACTCACAGAAACGCCAACCCCGGGCTACTCCTTTGTAAATTGGTCGGCGGCCTGTACTCCGACTACTGCACCCAGCTGCACCGTCACTATCCCAGTCGGCGGAGTCGGGGTGGTAGCGACGTTCCAACAATGAGCGCGTGAACAACACTGCCACTACTCATCCGTCAGCAACGTGCCCAGCGTAGGTTTGTGCCTCTCAGGCTTCGTCTTCTTCGCCGGCACGAGGCGCGAGGGTTTGGGGCTGCCTACCCGTTCGCGGGCCATTTCGCGGACGACCTTGGCGGCGGAGAAGACTTTTTTCTTACGCTTGCGCGGCATGGTCGGATGCCCGCATCTTCGCACATCTAACCCGCAAAAGTGCAATAATCTGAGGTTGGCGCGGCACTTCAGCCTTTCGCAAGAGCGAAGGGCCGAGGGACTCGCCGCGTTGGCCGAGGCCCTAATATTTATGGATGAGCGCGAATTTTTTGACGAACGGTCCGACAAGAAGCCGGCAAACTTAAGCTGTCCGCACTGCCATCAGCCGGCGGAGTATGAAATCCAGTGGCTGGTGCGCATGAAGAAGAAGAGTCTGCCGCCGCGCGCGGACGAGCGCGACCGCGCCAAGTTCGCCAAGGCGCAGTCCTACATGCTGCGGCGCGACGACATGATGATGTGCAAGAACATGCGCTGCCGCAAGCGCTTTGAGATCACGGGCGTGCAGAGCGTCGCGTTTCTGGCGGACGGCCTGCCCGCCGGCGGTCGTTGATCTCCGGTCATTGATCTTCGGCCAATGATCTCCGCCGAGAGGGTGACGATCGCGAAAGACCAATCACATCCGACACGCGCTCATCCACTCGTTTATACTACCCAGTTTGATCTGCACCAGTTGACGCTGTAATGGATGGGAGTCGATCCGTGAAGATTCTGGTTTGCTTGAAGCAGGTGCCGCAGAAAGACGCTCCGCTGAAGCTGAATGATGCGGGGACGTGGATCCGCGAAGATGTTTCCTACGAAGTAAATGAGCCGGACGCATTCGCGCTCGAAGAGGCGTTGCGCCAGAAGGAAAAGCACAGCGGAGAGGTAGTGGTCGTCACGGCGGGCCCGGCGCGGGCGATGCAGGTGTTGCGCGAGGCGCTGGCGAAAGGCGCGGACCGGGCAGTCCATCTCGAAGACGATGCCTTTGTCGGGCTCGATGCCTACAACACGGCGCGAGCCATCGCGGCCGCCATTAAGGATGAGAAATTTGACCTGATCTTTACCGGCCTGCAATCGGATGATTGCGGATATGCGCAGACGGGCGTGATTCTGGCGCAGATTCTGGGATTGCCGCACGCGACCATCATCATGCACAT
>JBEKWX010000363.1:0-4757 GCA_049512675.1 Terriglobales bacterium
ACCGCGCCACAAGCGTGCATGATCGAATAACCCAGTTCCCCGCCTTCGTGGATGGAGCCCGGAGTTTCGGGCGCTGCATGACTCGGAATTCCTCCGGGGAAGGAAAACTGTTTGAACAGCCTCTGCAACCCCTCTTCGTTTTGCGTGATGTTCGGATAAAACTCGCTGTAGGTGCCCTCCAGGTAGGTATTCGCGACCATTCCGGGGCCGCCGTGGCCGGGGCCAGCCAGGTAGATGACATTCAGATCGTACTTCTTGATCAGGCGATTGAAATGGGCGTAGATGAAGTTGAGACCGGGCGTGGTCCCAAAGTGACCGAGCAGTCGCGGTTTGACGTGCTCGATCTTTAGCGGTTCGCGTAGAAGTGGATTAGCGTACAGATAAATCTGACCGACGGAAAGATAGTTGGCGGCACGCCAGTAGGCGTCGATTTTGCGCAACGCTTCAGGTGTCAGGGTCTGCATGGAAGTATGATGCTGCGGAGAGTTTACCGAGGCAACGGGAGTCATCGAATCTCGCCTTTCTATTTCGTGCTCTTTCGTATCTTAGTTTCTTGGAGTCAACTCCGCCAACACCCGTCTGGACGTACCTCGGCTCTTTGACCAAGCCGGCCACGCTCCGGCGCTACGCCCTGATTTCTATTTCCCACAAAGCACTCCCTCTGCGATACTCAACACAGAATGTACCGCCCGTCATGGCTACAGACATTGCGGGCGCTGAGACTGTAAACACGTTGAGGACGGGAGGATTGTCATGATGATGTTGTATCGCCTCGTTCGGCTGATCGAGACCCACTGGCCGCAAGCGTTCTCGAGCAAGTCCGGAATTCCAAGTTGACCCAAAACTTCCAGCAAAAGGTCCCTCCTGAAGATCTTAACGAACGGGTGTACGAGGTCTACCGTCATCTGGGTGAGTGGCTCATGGGGAAGGATGAACTTCAGCTTGAGCAGCGCTATTTGCAGATTGGCGCGCGCCGGGCCAGCCAGCAGGTGCCGATGAGCGAGGTGATTTGGGTGATCGTTTTGACGAAGGATAACCTGTGGGAGTTCATCAAGAAGGAATCGGTTCTGGAACACCCGGTGGAAGTTTTCGGCGAACTGGAAATGCTGCAGTTGCTGGAGCAGTTTTTTGACCGGGCAATTTACTATGCCGCGGTCGGTTACGAACAGGCGGTCGCGGACCCGGCGCTCGGGCAAACTGGCGCGTCATCGAAGAAAGTATAAGTAGACCGCTGCTATCGATGTCATCGAGGATCGAATGCACAAGAAAAGTGGGCTCCAACGAGAGGTCTCCGGCTCCGCGGACTCCGGCAGGATACACACCATGCCACATGAAAAGCGCGACACTCTTGAAATCCTGCGGCTCGAGTTGAAATTCCTGGAAGAGGGTGGGTATGCTCACGCGCCCTTAGCGCCTTGGCGTGCCCCATACATTTTTGAGGATTCTCCAAGCTGCCTGAACTTTGCGGATCCCGCCCGGCCCCATCCCTGCAGTGAATGCGTGTTGACGCAGTTGGTTCCCCCGGAGTTACGAGAGAAAGATGTGCCGTGCCGATTCATTCCGCTAAACGACAAAGGTCAGACGATCGAGTCCCTCTACCGCACCGGCACACAAGCAGAGATCGAAGAGGCTCTTCGCAACTGGCTCCGCCGGGAGATCAGCCGGATCGAGGCAGAACGAACACTTCCAGAGCGCAAATAGCCGACGCCCGCCTTCGCGCAACCGCTTTAGCCCAACGGCGGAACAGGAAGTCCCGGTGGTCAGGAATGAACCATTTCTTTCAGCGCGGCTTTGTTGCGGATAATCAGGGTCGCGCCTTTTAATTGCACGAGTTGTTTCTTCTTGAACTGCGAGAACAGGCGGCTGACGGTTTCCCGCGTCGTGCCAATGATTTCGGCGATTTCCTCATGCGTCAGCGTCAGCTTCAACTGCAGAGGATCGCCATTGCTCACGGCATTGGACCAGCCCAGCAGTAATTGTGCGAATCTCTCCGCCGGGGAGTTGGTGAGTCCCAAAGCGCGTATCCCTTCATACGCGGCGTAGTAATTGCGGCTTAGCTGCTCCGCCACGCGCACCGCCACTTCTCCATATTCACGCATGAATTGCAGCAAGGCATCCCGGGTAATGAAATTGGCCTGGCCGGGCTCGATCATCTCGGCGGTCACTTCGTAAGGCCGGTTGGAAATCGTGGCGCTGAGCCCAAGCACATCTCCCGGGTCGGAGATCTTGGTGATGACGGTCTTGCCCTCAGCCGATGAGGTCGAAAGCTTCGCCTTCCCCGTGCACAACACAAACACCCCACGCGGTTGCTGTCCCTCGATAAACAGCATCGCGGATCTAGGGTAGACCGCGGTGGATCTGATCTCATTCAATCTTTGGAGCGCGACCACCGGCAGATTGCAGAATAAATGCTCCTCCCGCATCGGGCAGGTGAGGCAGTTGTCGAGGATGTTGAGCCCGTAGGGCGCGCGCATTCGGTACCGTCTTCCGCGAAAATTGTATCACTATGAACACCCTTGTGATCAGGATCACGAAAGAACGTGACTTCACGCATGGTCTCGAGAGTCCCTTACGAGGCAAACTTTATATGCACGGAAGTGCAAGGACGCTCGCTGTCAAGAAGTGGTGAATACCGTCCATTCCTGTTAAATGGCGAACCGGTGGAGGTGGAAACCACCATCACCGTAAATTTCCAAATTTACTGAGGCTTGATAACCGCATAACCTTGAAATGCGGGGATGGGACGGTAACAAAGCCATGGGAGAAGTGCATCGGTTTCGGGTAGTTGCCTGGTGGGCCTCCGGCCGGACTGGCATTGCAAAATCCACTTCCGCGCCCAATGCCATCCACTTCACTGCGCCGCCTGCTTTTGGCGGCTTGGAGGGCAGGTGGACACCAGAAGACCTGCTGCTGTGCGCGGTCGCCAGTTGCTATACCACTACCTTTCGCACCCTCGCAGAATATTCGAAGTTCGAGTACACCGACCTGCAGGTGGAAGTGGACAGTGTGATCAGCAAGGGTGCCACCGGCTACAGCTTTGGCGAGGTGTCGATCCGCGCGAATCTGACGATTTCGCAGGAAGAGGAACGAACACGGGCCATCAAGCTTTTACACAAGGCTAAGGAAGTATGCCTGGTGTCGCGCGCCCTCTCGGTCGAACAGAGATTTGAACCACGCGTGCATGTGGGTGAAACACGAGTGGAAACTAGCCAACCTTTGCCAGTTTCCACCAAAGACGCTCGCCCTTGATAGCGCGCAATCGCAGATGACAGCCCCAACCATCCGGTCGCTTCGCGCTGGAGCGGCGTCGTGCTCCCTGAAGCTCTGCGGGACGCGCAGAGAATCCTAAACATTCGCCGCTAGTCGATCTTCATAGTCTATCCTCATAGTCTATCCTTTAAGGTGCCGGGTCTCACCGCGGCAAGATTAAGGGACGAGGAACTATTATGAGTTCGCCCGAGGCTGGTGTCGTGGGACGACCGCCGAATCGTGAAGAGAAACAGACGCCACCAGCGGGCTACGGCATGGAGGCAATGTTCGCTCCAGGCTCGGTGGCCGTCATCGGTGCGACCAGTCGTCCCGGCACCGTAGGCCGCTCCGTTCTGGAGAACCTGTTGTCCGGTAAGTTTCAAGGAAAAGTGTATGCCGTCAACGCCAAGCATCCGGAAGTGCTGGGGCTCAAAACGTACGGCAGCATTCGCGACATCCCTGGACCGGTGGATTTGGCTATCGTGGCCACCCCGGCAGTAACCGTCCCGCAGGTCATTGGGGAGTGTGTGGATGCGGGGGTTAGAGCCGCGGTTGTGCTTTCCGCTGGATTCAGGGAGCGTGGCGCCGACGGCGCCGCGCTCGAACAGCAAATTCAAGAACAGTTGCGGCGCGGTTCCATGCGCTTGCTGGGCCCAAACTGCATGGGCATTATGAACCCGACCATCGGGTTGAATGCCACTTTCGTCAAAGATCCGCCCAAGGTGGGCAATGTTGCGTTCCTGAGTCAAAGCGGAGCACTCTTGGTCGCGATCCTCGACTGGAGCGAGCGCGAAGAAGTTGGCTTCAGCGCGATCGTTTCCACCGGCTCGATGCTCGATGTCGGTTGGGGCGATCTAATCTACCACCTGGGCGACGACCCGAACACCAAAAGCATCCTGCTCTACATGGAATCGGTGGGGGATGCGCGGTCGTTCGTGTCGGCAGCTCGTGAAGTCGCACTCACCAAGCCGATCATCGTGATTAAAGCCGGCCGCTTTGAAGCTTCCAAGCGGGCTGCCGCGTCGCATACCGGCGCACTCACGGGCAACAACGAAGTGCTGGAGGCAGCTTTCCGCCGCTCGGGAGTCTTGCGGGTACACAGTATTTCGGATCTTTTCTATATGGCGGAAGTACTGGGCAAACAGCCTCGCCCCAAGGGTCCGCGGCTTACCATTCTGACCAATGCGGGCGGCCCTGCAGTCCTGGCTACGGATGCGCTGGTAGCCAGCGGCGGAGAACTGGCGGAGCTTGCGCCCGAAACGCTCCGGCGGCTGGATGAGTTCCTGCCCGCCCACTGGAGTCACGGCAATCCTATTGATGTTCTCGCCGATACCGATTCCGAACGCTATGCTCGCGCCCTCGAGATTGCTTCGCAAGACCCGAACAGCGATGGACTGCTGGTCATCCTGGTCCCGCAAGCCATGGCCGATCCTTTGCTGGTTGCAGAAAGCATGAAGCCTTATGCCAAAGGATATGGCAAGCCCATGCTCGCCAGTTGGATGGGAGGC
>JBEKWX010000364.1:0-4089 GCA_049512675.1 Terriglobales bacterium
GGTCGACTCCCCCACGCGGGCTAGAGCGTGTGCAGGTAGGCTAGCAGGTCTTTGATCTGCTGGTCGGTCATGACCTGGTTGAAGCCTTCCATTTTGGCACGGCCGTATTTGATGATGTCGGTCATGCGGGCATCATTGGCGGGTAGCCCGCTCAGCGACAGGTACTGCTGCTTGAAGACGCCCTTCAGACCCGGGCCTTTCTTGCCGCGCGACGAGTACGGCTCATGGCACCGGTCGCAATAGTTGTTGTAGAGTCTTCTGCCTTCGGCCTGTTGCGGGTTGAGGCCAAGTTCAGCGTCGGACTTGCGCCGCTCGACATCGCACCCCGCGAGCGCGAGAAGCGCGAGGATCACCACCGAGGCACGACACGGAGAAAACCAGTTCAGGAAGTTCATGATGATTGCGGCGTCGGCAGCAAAACCGGGCTCAAAGGTAGGATAATACGGAAGTGATGGGCGTTGCCGTCAAACGCGTTTACGAGGCTGCTTCTCCTGCGGACGGAGTGCGCGTGCTGGTGGATCGTTTATGGCCGCGCGGGCTGACAAAAGAACACGCGGCGGTCAAGCTCTGGTTGCGCGAGATCGCGCCTTCGAACGAGTTGCGGCAGTGGTTCCACGCGAATCCTGAGGGCTGGAACCTGTTCAGGAAGCGCTATCTGAAAGAGTTGGCGAGCGCGGAGGGTTCTGCGGCGGTAGAAAAGCTGCATCATCTCGCGGAAGGCAAGCGGCCAGTCACGCTGTTGTATGCGTCGCGAAACGAGCAACGCAACAACGCGACCGTGTTGAAGGAATTGCTGGAAGGGATGAGGAAGCCTCCGTCGAGCGTGGGCCGTGGCGCGGTTGGGCGCGGACGGATCCGGAAAGCGAAAAAAAACTAGCTGCGTTGCGATACGAGGACAGCATCGTCTCTGTTCAAGGAGAAACCGCATGCTTCATTCAGCGCTACAGATAGCTGTGGGCTGTGTTTTTCTATTCTGGGGTACATCTTCTTACGTCCAACGTGGTGGTGTTGGTCCGCTGCTGATGCTCGTGATTGGGGCGATTCTCATCACTGTTGGCGTCGTGGTGATGAATGTCAGACAAGTGCTCCGAGAGGAGTCGAAGCGCCGGGAACAAGAAGGCAAGCCCGTTTTGAGCATCTGAGATCGCTGCGCTCACAACTCCCCGCACTATAATTCCCCAGTCATGTCCAGTTCCGCCATCGAGAAAAAAATCGAAGCTCTGCGCGAGAGGATTCGGCACCACGAGTATCGCTATTACGTGCTGGACGATCCGGAGATTTCGGATGCCGACTTCGATGCGCTGATGAACGAGCTCAAGCGGCTTGAGGCGGAGCATCCGGCGCTGGTGACGCCGGACTCGCCGACGCAGCGCGTGGGCGGCAAGCCGCGCGAGGGATTCGTTAAGGCGAAGCATTCCTCTCCCATGCTCTCGCTCGACAACGCTTACTCCGAAGAAGAACTGCGCGACTGGGAGCGGCGGGTGCATGAGCTGAGCGGGCGAACCGACCTCGAATACATGTGCGAATTGAAGCTGGATGGAATGTCGCTGGCGCTCGTCTACAGCGATGGCCGTCTGGAGCGTGGCATCACGCGCGGAGACGGCAACGTCGGCGAAGACGTGACGCTGAATGTGCGGACGGTGCGCTCCATCCCGCTGGTGATTGCGAAGGACAAGTTGAAGAAGGCTGGGATTCCCGCCGATTTCGAAACACGCGGCGAAATTCTGATGCCGGTAGCGGCCTTCCGCAAGTTGAACGAAGAACGCAAAAGCCAGGGGTTGGCAGCGTTTGCCAATCCGCGCAATTTTGCGGCTGGAACAGTCCGGCAGCTCGAACCGTCGATTACAGCGCAGCGCCGGATGGATTACTTCGCATACATGCTGCTGAAGGACGGGCAACCTTTTTTCGACCGCCAATCGAAATCCATGGACGCGCTGGAGGCGGCGGGATTCAAAGTAAATCCCAATCGCAAGCTGGCCAAGAATCTGGATGACGCGTGGAGATTTATTCAGAGTTGGGAGGCAAAGCGCGAGTCACTGCCCTATGAAATAGACGGGATCGTCGTTAAGGTGGACCGCACGACGTGGCAACGCGAACTAGGGTCCGTCGGCAAAGTTCCGCGGTGGGCGATTGCTTACAAGTACGCGGCGCGCGGGGGCGTAACGCAGATCGAAGACATCCTGGTGCAGGTGGGCCGCACCGGGAAACTAACGCCGGTGGCGGCGCTGAAGCCGGTTCCGATTGGTGGAACAACGGTCTCGCGCGCCACGTTGCATAACATGGATGTGATCGAGGAACTGGGAGTGAAGATCGGCGACTGGGTCGAGGTCGAGCGCGGCGGCGATGTGATTCCAAAAGTGGTGAAGGTGGTCGATGATAAAGAGCATCCTCGCGGCCACAAGCAGTTCGAAATGCCCGAGCATTGTCCGGTTTGCGGCGGCAATGTGGTGCGAACGCCCGGTGAGGCGGACCATCGCTGCGTGAATGCGAATTGTCCGGCGAAGCTGCAGGGGACGATTTTGCATTTTGCTTCGCGTCACGTGATGGATATCGACGGACTGGGCGAGGCGCTGGTGAATCAACTTACCGAACGCGGCCTGGTGAAGAATGTTGCCGATCTGTACAAGCTGACGAAAAACGGCCTGCTGCAACTGGAGCGCATGGGTGAGAAATCGGCGGAAAACGTGCTCGCCGAAATCGAGTCCTCAAAGAAGCTGCCGCTAGAGCGCGTGATTTACGGCCTGGGGATACGGTTTGTGGGCGAGCGCACGGCCCAGTTTCTGGCGGAGCACTTCGGCTCGCTGGACGCAATCATGAAAGCGAGCGCGGAGGAACTTGAGGAAGTGAACGAAGTAGGACCGCGGATCGCGGAGAGCATCGTGGAATTTTTCGCCGATGAACATAATCGCAAACTGGTGAGCGATCTGCGCAAAGCCGGACTGACATTCACCGGGCAGAAGAAAGAAAAAGGCACGAAACTGGCGGGAAAAACGTTTGTGCTGACGGGCACGCTCGCGCGCCACACGCGGGACGAAGCGAAGAAGATGATTGAAGATGCGGGCGGCCGCGCTTCAGGCTCGGTGAGCAAGAAGACGGATTATGTGGTGGCGGGAAGCGATGCGGGATCGAAGCTGGACAAGGCTCGGGAGTTGGGAGTTAGCGTGATTGGGGAAGAGGAGTTGGAGGAGCTGGTTGGCTAGATTGCCGAGTCCGATCGTAAATGATGCGTAAACAACCAAGACTTGACCGTCAGGGAGGCCTAATAGAAAGGGCAACTATCGGGTTGCGTGTTTGTGCCGCCTGAAGTAATATGCAACCCGGAGGTTGCTTAAGATGAATAACCATATTGAGAAACGCATCGAACTCAAAGCGCCGGTTTCGCGGGTATGGCGGGCGCTGACGGATTACCAAGAGTTTGGCCAGTGGTTTCGTGTGAAACTGGATGGCCCATTCGTAGCGGGCCAAGTCTCGCGCGGTCGTATTACTCATCCTGGCTACGAGCACGTCAAATGGGAGGCCGTCGTGCAGAAAATGGAGCCCGAAGGCCTGTTTTCTTTTACGTGGCATCCTTGCGCCATTGACCCCCAAAAGGATTATTCGATGGAGACGCCCACGCTCGTCGAATTCAGGCTGGAGAAGACCACAAATGGCACACTGCTTGTGCTCACGGAGTCCGGCTTCGACAAGATCCCCAGCGACCGCCGCCTCGAAGCATTCCGCAGGAATGATGGCGGTTGGACACAGCAAATGAAGAACATCGAGAACCATGTCTCACAAACGTCGTAGCAGGTTAGCCGTCAAACGACAGGCTCGTGCGCCCGTTTTTGCCGCGTTGGGTGACGAGACGCGGCTATCGCTGGTTGCCAAGCTCTGTGGCAGGCAGCCTTATTCGATCTCTCAGCTGACGCACGGTTCTAAGCTCACCCGGCAGGCGATCACCAAGCATCTTCGAGTGCTGGAGAGTGTGGGAATCGTGCACAGCGTCCGTTCGGGTCGCGAGAGCCTGTTCGAATTCGATCCGCAGCCGATTGAAGGAATCAGGGAATATCTGGATTTCGTCTCCGAGCAGTGGGATGAGGCATTGGCCAG
>JBEKWX010000365.1:0-4537 GCA_049512675.1 Terriglobales bacterium
GCCGGAACTGGTCGAGCGACGCCCCACGCACCATGCGTCCCGAGCAGCTGACGACCGCCAAATCCTGCAAGCATTCGACTTGAAATTTCAGTTCCATATGTGTGTTCATACGAACCCGCCTTGATGTCTATTAGTACGAAGCAGCCCTGGAAAAAGTTCCCCAATCTGTCGTCCTTGCATTGGACGTGGAAACAAGGGAAAGGTCATCAACTCAAGACCACTTTAACGGATAACAAATTCTCGATTGTTACGAATTTGTAAATAGTTTTTGAGATTACAACCCCGCCTCAATCCTGGATCTTGGGTCCAGAAGGTCGCGCATTGCGTCGCCGATAAAATTGAAGGCCAGAACCGCGAACATCACCGTCACCGCCGGGAAGAGCACCAGATGAGGAGCGTCGAAGAGGTGCGAGCGGGCGTCGTTCAGCATCGATCCCCAACTCGCGGTGGGCGGCGGCACACCGAGGCCGAGGAAACTCAGAACCGCGCCCGCCATGCCGATGGCCGCCTGCACAATCACGGGCTGAATAATGTTGGGCAGGATGTGCCTGACCACGATGTGGAGATCTCCAGCGCCGAGCGCGCGCGCGGCTTCGACAAATTCGCGTTCGCGCACGGCCAGCACCTGGGCGCGGACCAGGCGGGCGTAACCTACCCATCCTCCGAGTGACAGGGCAAGAACGAGATTGAAAATGCCGGGGCCGCGAAAGGCCACGAAAGCGATTGCGATGAGAATGCCGGGAAACGAAAGAAACGCGTTCATCAACACGATGTTGACGAAGCGGTCGATGCCTCCGCCGTAGTATCCGGCAAGGCTGCCGATGATGAGGCCGAGCAGAAGCGAACACGCCACCACGCTGCTCGCGACGAAGAGCGATATGCGCGCGCCCCAGATCAGGCGGGAAAGAATGTCGCGTCCGAGTTCATCGGTTCCGCACCAATGCTGCGTTGAGGGCGACTGCAGGCGGTTCGGCAGATCGATGTGGGCGGGCTCTTGCGGAGCAATCCAGGGCGCGAAGATCGCGGAGAAGGCGAAGATGGCCACCAACACGACTCCCACAGCCGCCAACGGATTGTGGCGGGCTACGCGGGGGAGCGAGATGGCTAGGGTGGACATCGAATACGAGTTGGCTTCACTTATATATAAAATGTTCGGGAGGAGCAACGCTGGCCTAATCCCTTGCTCCCTAATCACTGTTGTTTACTAGAAGGGTATTAACCCGTGTTTACCACCACCCCCCTACCCCCCAGGTAGTGGAATCATAGGGTTGGGGAGTGTCGAGCCGCCAAAATCTAGAGCGGGAAGGACTTATTTTCAAAATATTCCGGAATAAGGAGTTAGGTTGATTCTTCGTTTGATTCTTCTAAACTTCATAGTTTCGGCGGCTTGTTCGGGACCACTTGTTGCCTCAAGAATGTTTACCGTCTAGTGACCAAAGGGCGCCCTGGAGGACGGGCACACCTCTTTGCCGCTCTAATCGAGTTTCATTGTCGCGCATCGCGGGTAGGAAGTCTGTGATGCGCACACAGATTATTTGTGATGAAAAAAGGTCAGAGGCCCCGCCCAAGCGAAGCTTGGACGGACCACCCGCCCACCCTTGCCCGCGGAGAGCGCGCAAGGGCCGGGCATCCTGCTACCAGATTTCGAGTTCGAATTTGCAGTGCCGGTGGATGGTCTCGAAATCGGCGCGGTTTGAGGTGATGAGGCGGGCGCCGTGCGATCGCGCGGTGAGGGCAATGAGCACGTCGAAATGCAAATCCCGTAGTTTGTCAGGCGTGTAGCCGTGCTCGGAGCGCATTTTTGCCAATATTTGGCCCGACTCCAGCCAGTTCCCTTCCGAGGGCGTCAGGATGGGATGGTTTCTGGCCAGCGCGCGGAGGAACTCTCGTTCGGCGAGTTTTGTGGCGCCACGCCACAACTCAGCGAGCACGACCGATGAGGTACGGAGCAGGCCCGCAACCGACTGGATTCTCTGCTCGTGGCGGCCGGTGCGCAGGTCGTCTACGAAAACGGATGTGTCGAAAATAACGAGATCACTCACGGTGTCCCGCAAAGGCGAGTTTGCCCGAGTTCCTCTTCATCAAGGCCTTGAAACGCTTGAGCGCGACAATTTCGCGCAGCGCTACGTGAACTGCCTCGGTGCGGGATTTCACGCCAAGAACCTTGGCGGCTTCGTCGGCGAGCTGGGTATTAAGGCGGATGGAAGTGAGGGTAACTGACATAATATATACACTTTACTGCTTTTGTATATATGTGTCAAGCGCGGCATCCCTCGTCTCGAAAACTGTGAGACGTGGGGCACCCGGCCCATCGTTCGCAAAGAACGCGAAGGATGAGCACCGGGCCAGCCGGGAATGGAGCCCATTCCTGACGGATGTTGCACCCGCCGGGACAACAACAAAGTCAAAGGCGGTGGACAGGAGTGTCCGCCCCACACACATCGGATTACTGTCTTATCCTTGGATTGACCGCCGAGTAGAGTAAGTCAGTTAGGAAGTTCACGGCTACATAGGTCAACCCAATCGCTAGAATGCATCCCTGCACCAGGTAGTAGTCGCGGTTGGCTATGGCTTGGATGGTTAGGCGTCCTATGCCGGGCCAGGAAAATATTGTTTCGGTTACTATCGCTCCGGCTAGGAGGGCGCCGAATTGTAATCCTAGAACGGTTAGGATTGGGATCATGGCGTTGCGCAGGGCGTGGCGATAGACTACGGTGCGCTCGGGCAGACCTTTGGCGCGGGCGGTGCGAATGTAGTCCTGGCTTAACTCTTCTAACATTGACGTGCGCACCATGCGGGTCAGGATCGCGGCCAGCGCTCCGCCCATGGTGATTGCGGGTAACACTAGATGGGCTATGCTGCCGGAACCGCTGACGGGGAGCCATCCCAGCTCCACCGCGAAGAACAGGATCAGCACCGGGCCCAGCGCAAAGTTTGGGAACGACAGGCCGAATAGGCTGACTACGCTTAGCACGCGGTCATCCCATTGATTGCGGCGCTGGGCTGAGCGCACTCCTGCTGGAATGGCCAGGACGATGGCTACGAACAAACTCGCCAGCGTTAGTTGCAAGGTGAAGGGATAGCGTTGTGCTATCAGGCTTGTAACTCCCTGGTTGAAACGCAGCGACTTACCTAGATCTCCGTGGAGAACGCCTCGCCAGTAATTCAGGTATTGCTGGCCTAGCGGGACATCGAGGCCGTAGGCGTGTCTTGCGGCCTGGATGTCTCCGGCTGCGGCACCTTCTCCTAGCATTTGCTGGATGGGGTCTCCGGGGACGAAGTGGATTAGCAGGAAGACGGCCGAGACGACTAGCCAGATGACCGGCAGGGTGTAGAGGACGCGGGAGATGATGTAGCGCGGCATCGGGAATCAGAACTAAGTTGTCATCCTGAGCGAAGCGAAGGACCTATGAATTTCGTCGGCGCCATCGAATCCATGGGTCCTTCGCTTCGCTCAGGATGACAATTCATTTCATATTGCCAATTTATGTAACTGATCTTAGTCTCCGGCCCGCTGCACAGGGGTTGCCACCGCCACTGACGCTGGGGGCGCGGGAACTGGCTCGATCCTGACGGTGGCGATGCGATGGCCGTCCATTTTCTCGACGACAAAACGCCGGCCCTCATAATCGAACGCCTCGCCTCCGGCTGGCATTTTCTGCAGGCGTGAAAGCAGGAAGCCGGCGAGAGTCTCGAAGCCTTCGTCCTGTGGGAGTTTCAGCTCGTATTGCGTTTCGAGGTCGCGAATGTTGATCGATCCGTCTAACACGAGGGGCGCATTCGCATCGATGACCACCGGCTGCGTGGAAGCGACGTCGAATTCGTCTTCCAGCTCGCCGACCAGTTGCTCGAGCACGTCTTCCACGCTGATCACTCCCGCGGTGGAGCCGAATTCATCGACCACCACTGCCAAGTGCCGCTTGCGCAGCTGGAATTCACCGAGCAGGTCGAGCAAGGACTTGGTTTCGGGCACCACGAGCACATCGTGCATGATCTGGCCGATCTTCATCTGGGCGATGCGCATGGCAGCGGGAGGAGCGGCGATGTGGCCTAAGCGCAGCCGCGTCCAACGCATCAGGTCCTTGGCGTATAGCACGCCGATAATATGTTCGGGACCGCGCTGCGGATCATAGACCGGGACGCGCGAGTGTTGTTCGTCGACCACGCGCGACAGAGCTTCGTCCATGGTGAGGTCGGCGGGCATGGAAAAAATTCTGGTCCTCGGCACCATCACTTGACGCGCGGTGATGTTGTCCAGCGCGAGCGCATTCAGCAGCATCTCTTCCTGGGCGGACGAGAGCTGTCCGGAGGTGCGCGCCGCGGTTACGATGAGCTTGAGTTCGTCGGGAGAGTGAACTGAACCGTGCCGGACCTCGCGGGTCCCGAAGACGCGCAGGACAAAACCAGCGGCGCGGCTCATGCCAATCGTCAATGGTGCGGTGACGGTGAGGAAAACGTCCATGGGCGCCGCGACCGCCAGTGCGACGCGCTCGGCTCGTTGCAGGGCGAGCGACTTGGGAACGAGTTCGCCCAGGAT
>JBEKWX010000366.1:0-4080 GCA_049512675.1 Terriglobales bacterium
CCTGCGGCAGTTGTCCTTGTGCAATCCCCACAAAACTGCATAGTCTTGCTTCCGAAGCGAGCAGATCGTAGTAACTCGGGTCCCGCCGGTGCTCTCCTGCGTTGTAGCCGATGGTGAGCAGATGACGAGTGTCGTCGAACAGGAAGTCATAGTCCACATGGGCAAACTCGGCGCATTTGCGCGCTAGATCTTCGAGGGCAGCGATTCTAGACGTGGCGCGCTGGCTATGCAGGAGGTCTCCCGGGAGACTAGCCAACTGGCGCAACGTCGGGATCTCTTCGAGTGCATCTGCAGCGAGAAACGTGAGCTCATCGAGGGCGCTCTGGCACTGGCTTGCGAACGCATTTGCCCACCACTTTGCCTCGCTCTCAGGATCGGCGGTGAGGCTGCTGGCGAATTGCGCGGCGGACCCAGCCAGCAGGCCGAGGCTGCGGCGCGCCTCTGCGAGTGAAGCTGGCGGGGAGTCGCGTGCGGATTCCAAATCCTTCTGGAACCGGGTAAGTTGGGCGGCGTCGGCTTCTCTGGCCATGTCTTCTTTGGCGACGTCCAGGAGGACACTTAGCGTGTCATTGAGACCCTCGAATAATCGCGGACCCAGGATCTTCTGATCGGGAATCGCGAGCAGGCCCGGTCGCAGTGTCAGCAGGTGACCTACCAGGTTCCCGCTGTCCACGGTCGAAATATACATCGGCAACAGCGGTTTCAAGGACTGTGTGTCGTACCAGTTGTAGAAGTGGCCTTGGTGGCGTTCCAATGTTTCCATCGTGTCGAACGCATTTGCCGTGCGTTCGATGAGTTGTGCGGACGAAATGTAACCGAAGTCATATGCCGACAAGTTCGCGAGTAGCGCAAGTCCAATGTTGGTCGGTGAGGTGCGATGACCGAGCCTGGCGACGGGACGCTCCTGGTAGTTGTCGGGCGGCAGCCAATGATCGTCGGGACTGACGAATGTCTCGAAGTACTTCCAAGTCTTCCGGGAAAGCTTCCGAAGAAAAACGGTCTGGCCGGTTGTCAGGCGCGCGGCGCGGCGAGCAAGCGGCCGACTGATCCACCACGCGATGAGGGGCGAGACAAACCAGAGTCCCAGTATGGGCCCAGCCACCCCCAAGGCGGCTGGCCTCGAGATCGCCAGGTAGATCGCGGCGGCTGTAGCAACCGCGGGGGCAACCCACATGGTCCGGCAGAAGCCGGCGAGGTCCGTGCGTCTATTTCTATTCAGGTCGCCCGACTGAATCCATTCGAGAAGCCGCCGGTGGGTGAACAGCATCCTCCCGACGGTGCGCACAATCGCATCCAGGCTGAAGAATGCCTCGTAAGGAAGGCACGCGAGCGTAAACGCAGCCTGGGCGAAGCGCCTGGATGCGCAGCCCACTGCGGCAGCGAGGTGTTGATTCAAACGTACATCGCTTGGCTTTCGCAGCAGGTCCAGGACGCAGGCAACCAAATGAGGAATCAGAATGATTCCGAGCACCGCCGAGGTCCAAAACCACAGCGGAGACAAAGCTGTCCAGCCCAGCAGCAACAGCAGCGTCAAGGCCGCTGGTATCAGACTGCGCCGAAGATTATCAAAGAGCTTCCATAGCGAGAGTGCGGTAAGCGGATTCTTCTGGCGACGCCCGCCAAAGCCCGGAACGCGCGGCAGCAGCCAGCGCACAAGCTGCCAATCCCCACGAATCCAACGGTGGCGGCGGCTCACATCCGCGCTATATTGAGAGGGATATTCCTCGTACAACTGCACATCGCTCAGCAGGCCCGACCGCGCGTAGCATCCTTCCAGAAGATCGTGGCTGAGTATCCGGTTCTCGGGGAAACGCCCCTTCAGCGCCCTCTCGAACGCATCGACATCATAAATCCCTTTGCCAATGAACGAACCCTCGCCGAACAGGTCCTGGTAAACGTCGGAGACAACGCGAGTGTACGGATCGATGCCTGGTTCACTTCCGAACAGGCGTGCATATCTCGACTGGTTCGCTCCCGACAGGCTGGCGCCGACCCCGGGCTGAAGGATGCCGTACCCATCTGAGACTCGCTGCTTGTCTTCGTCGTAGCGCGCATGATTCAGAGGGTGCGCCATCGCTCCCACCAGCTGCCGCGCCAAATCGCGCGGCAACTGCGTATCCGTGTCCAGGGAAATCACATACTGCACTTTGGCTAGGATTGACGTGTTGCCAACGACGAGCGAGAAGCGATCCTTGGAACCGCCGCGCAAGAAGGAATTCAATCCTGCAAGCTTCCCTCGCTTCCGCTCATAACCCATCCATATTCGCTCCTGCGGGTTCCATTGGCGCGGACGGTGGAAGAGAAAGAATAGGTTGTCATTCGCACTCTCGTATTTCTGATTTAACCCTTCGATTTTTTTCTGAGCCAGCCGCAACAGCGGTTCATCCTCCGGTAGTGCCTCCTGGTGCGCGTCGCGAAAGTCAGTCAGCAGGCCGAAGTGCAGGTTGTCGTCCCGATTCGCGAGGAACCGGACCTCCAGCGCCTCAACCAGGTCCTCGACGTTTTGAGCGCTCACGAGGATGGTGGGGACCACCACGAGAGCGCGGTGCTCTGGCGGAATCCCCTCGGAGAAGTCCATGCGAGGGAGCCGATGCGGAGTCGCCAGCAACGACACCAGCCAGTTGACCAGGGCTACGGCCAGTTGGCTTGCACACACGACCGAGAGGATGCCGAACAAGATGAGCGCCCAACCGTAGAAGACACTGGGAAAAGCACTCTGAAAATCAGTGGGAACGGCATTGGCATGCGCTTTCGCCACCAAGGTTGCGGCGACGATTATTGTAATCAGCATGATCGCACCCAGGTACAACAGCAAAGGAAATTCGCGGCCCACCCTCCGAAACGCTTCAGAGGCAGATAAGTGGATCCCCACTTGGCGCTCAAGCTGCTCCAATCCCTTGTCGATCAGGTAGAAGCCGACATGCTGCGCGCGATCGTCGCTGCCATTCCGGGCTGCGCCTTCCCGCGCAAGTTGGATTGCTGCGCGCGCCACCTCGGGCTCAGATCGCGGGCTGCTCTTGGCGATCTTCTCCACCGTGTGGCGGTAGCGGTCACGCGTCGAGAAGTCCATCTTGCCGTAGAATCCGCTTGGGTCCTGACGAAGAACCTGTTCGACGGCGCTCAAGGTCTCGACAAAATCGCGCCAGTTCATCGCGCCCAAGACACGGAGGCTGCCGATGCTGTTGCTCATCGAGACCTGATCGGCAGCCTGTTGCTGGTTCTCTGACTGCACCAACTGCTTGATCGTCCTCCCGGATTCGGAAAGTCGCTGCTCAATCCAGGAGAGCGGTAAGGCCAGGGCTGGGCCTTGCCCCTGCAACCGGCGCGCAAATTCCGCAACGAACGAGCCCACCAACGGCGGGCTCGACCGCGCCATGTCGGCGATCACCAGGATCAGACTCTTGGGGTCTTTTTCGGCGGTCTCCGTTATCTTGTCCGCCCAATAATCGGCGCGGTTTCGGCCGATCCTGTCGGCAGAAATCCGGGCTCCCACACGTCGGAGATTTTCGATCAGCGCGAGACGCAGCATGATGGGAAGCGCCCACAACTCGCCTAAGTTGAGGGCGGTGACTGTCTGGTAGGCGGCTACAAAGCTGCTGAGACTCTCCGGATCCAGTCGTCCATCGCCGTGCGAGATCGTCTCCAGCGCGATGTCATACACACGCGGAAGACCGGCCGAAGGGCCGTTCAGCAAGCGTGGCAGCTCCCGGCTGTAAGCCTTGGGTAAGTGTTTCTCGGACATGCGTATCTGCT
Organism: Terriglobales bacterium; assembly: GCA_049512675.1. Taxonomy (GTDB): domain Bacteria; phylum Acidobacteriota; class Terriglobia; order Terriglobales; family Acidobacteriaceae; genus Acidiflorens. The sequence continues at coordinate 3,754 of JBEKWX010000366.1, forward strand.
CTTCGACCAGATAGAAGTTGTCGAGGAGCCATTCCCCGGCTGGCGTAATACGGCGGTTCGTCTTAACCGCCGCCGTCAACAAGCTGCGGACTCCGAGCAGAACGCTTTGGTTTTCAGCCAGCCGTGCGAGAAGCCGCTCCGGAGCGCCTCCAGGGCTCACCTTGTGCGAGCCCGCCAGGGTCTTGCCATGCTGTTGCATCTGATCGGCGCTGAACAGCTCTGACCGCAACGGGGGGGCGTCGTCACTGTATCTTTGTGCCGAGTCGCTTCCCGGGAGGCTCAAATGGAGCAAAGTCCTACCGATCGTCCTGTTACTCTCACTCAATT
>JBEKWX010000367.1:0-4050 GCA_049512675.1 Terriglobales bacterium
AAGATCGGCCCCAATCGCCAGCCCTTCGAACTCACTTTTCAGGGCAAAGCGATCCAACTCGCTCCCGCCGGAATGCTTCAGACCGGCGCCGGCGAAGACAGCCGCATCTATCTCGATCAATCTGAATTCCAGAACTGGACCGGCGTCGCGCCCTCCACCATCGAAGTCGCCGCCAGTGGAACCGCCGCCGAAGTTGAAGCGTCGATTCGACAGCTCGCGCAACTTCTGCCCGCCGCCGACATTCGCCCCGTCCGGCAGATCATGGAAGGCGAAGCCAACGTGCTGAACAAAACGCGCGCCACGCTCTACGCTTCCGCCACGCTGGTCGTACTCACTTCCGCGCTCTGCGTTCTTGCCACGCTCATTGGATGGGTCTTCGACCGCCGCCGCGACTTCGCCATCATGAAAGCCCTGGGCGCTTCCGAACGTCTCATCAACGGATTCTTCGCGGCTGAAGCTGCGGCCCTGGGCGTAGTCGGCGCGATTCTCGGATTCTTCATCGGCATCGGCGTCGCTGCCTGGATTGGACGCGTCAATTTCCACGCGCCAGTCGTGCCGCGCTTCAGCGTTTTTCCATACGTGCTCGCCGGCAGTGTAGCCGTAGCCCTCATCTCGGCCATCCTGCCCATCGAACTGCTGCGTCGCGTGCAACCCGCTATTATTTTGAGGGGAGAGTAGAAGCTGGAGAAAATAGGATGATCCAACTCAAGAACGTCACCAAGAGTTATCCCGCCAGAGAAGAAGAAAATAACGGCGGCCTTATTAAAGCGCTCGACGACATCTCTCTCTCCATCGAGCCCGGCGAGTGGGTCGCCATGATGGGCCCCTCGGGCTCCGGCAAGAGCACCATGGTCAATCTCATCGGATGCCTCGACCGCCCCACCAGCGGCGAAATCTGGCTTGACGGACAAAACGTCGCCAACCTCAGCGCCTCCGACCTCAACCATGTCCGTGCCGAAACCATCGGCTTCGTCTTCCAGCAATTTCACATGATCCCGTATCTCACCGCCGTCGAGAACGTCATGCTCGCCCAGTACTTCCACAGCATGACCGACGAAAAGGAAGCGCTCGAAGCTCTCGAGCGCGTCGGCCTGGGGGACCGCGCCGGCCATTTGCCCTCGCAGCTTTCCGGAGGCGAGCAGCAGCGCGTCTGCATCGCCCGCGCCCTCATCAACGATCCCAAAATCGTGCTCGCCGACGAGCCCACCGGCAACCTCGACGCGGTCAACGAAGAAATCGTGCTGCGCCTGCTCCGCGAACTCCACCAGCAGGGACGCACCATCGTCATGGTGACGCACGATCCCGTCGTCGCGCGTCTGGCCGACCGCCGTATCGAATTGCATCACGGCAAAATCGCCGCCCAGGAGGTTTTTGCCATGGCCGACGAAGAGCAATTCGACGAAGTGCTGGAAGAATTATTTGCCCTGGAAGAGAACGGGCAAATCGCGGAGATCGGCCGGATGGAAGTCCACGGCGCTCTGCCCGTATCCATCGCCGTGGAAAAAATGGCCGCCATGGAACTGGTAACCATGCGCCCGCACCCGCTCCAAGCGCACGATCACAAGCCTTTCGTTAATCCCTGCCATGACGCGCTGAAGCCTGCCGGCTTTTCGACTGGCGACGGTTCCGCGATCGTCGAACTCACTCCACGCGGACACCAGCGCGCCGCCGATATTATCCGCCGCCATCGCTTGGCCGAGCGCCTCTTCACCGATTCGCTCGCCATGGACAGCGAAACCGAAATCGAGCAACAGGCCTGCAAGTTCGAGCACATACTCTCACCCGAAGCCACCGACAAGATCTGCACTTTCCTCAACCACCCGCGCACCTGCCCTCACGGCGCCGTCATTCCGCCCGGCCCCTGCTGCGGACGTCGCGCCGAACCCCGGCAGACGGCGGCCGCGTTGACCGAACGACGTTAGCTTTTGACTTTCTTGTGTGGAGAAGGGGCTTTACCCTGTCCAAGCGGGGCGCAGCCCCGCTTCCACGCGACCGCAATGCCAACCGCTACTTCTTCCCAAGAAACTTCCCAAACCCCAAACGCACCTGCACCGTATTCACTCCCGGATTCGGCACGGTCAGGCCGGCGTTCGAAATGTGCATGTACCGGACATCCACCGACCACGCATGCTTCCCAAAGAAATACAGCCCCAACACCGCGCCCGATGTGAAGTTTATCGTCGAAGTCCCCGCCGGCACTTCATGCGTCGTAAACAGCGTGCCTCCACTCAACTCGAGGTAGGGAGCAACATGTCCGCGCGTGGCGAAAATCCATTTCAACCCCACTGGATTCACTCCTCCCCCGTACACGGTGTTTGCCGGCTGGAATATAACAAACGCCGGCACCGCGTCCACCGCAAGCTCAAATCGTCCGCTGAGAAATCCCGGCCCGTGGGGAGCCGTCAGGATCCACCCATAGCTAACTCCTGCGTTCCACACGCTCGTATCCTTGGTCCCGCCTGGAACCGAGCGCCCGCCGCCAGTCCAGACCTGAAGCTCACGACCGCCCTCCTCCGGGCGATCTTGCGCGACTGCAAAAGGAACGGCCAGAAACATTGTCAGGAAGAGAGTCAGCAGGAGTGTCAGGAAAAGGGAGCCCGCACCCCGAATAGATCGTGTCATAAGTATGCTGAAGGTCGAAACAGAACGATACCCGAAAAACGCAAGTTACGCGAAAACGATACGCGAAAACGAACGATACCTGAACCCAGCCCAGGAAACAAATCCTGTCCCTACAGTCCCAAACCGCCATCCACCGCCAACACCTGCCCGGTAATAAACTGCGGGGCTGCGGCAAAGAACATCACCGCCGCGGCAATGTCCGCTGCCGTTCCATCTCGTCGCATTGGCGTCTGCTTCGCCATCTTTCTCATAAACGCCGCCGCCGATTTCTCCCCTAAATCAATCATCCCCGGAGCCACCGCATTTACCGCGATCTCCGGCGCCAGCGCCAGCGCCATCACTTTGGTCAGCATGTGTACCGCCGCCTTCGACGAGCAATAGTGGGCATGCGTGGCCCAAGGCCGCAGCCCGCCCAGAGAACCCATATTGACGATGCGCCCTCGACGCTTTCTCAAATACGGCAGCGCCTCTCGCGACACCAGAAACGGTCCACGCGTGTTGGAAGCAAAAATCGCATCCCACTGCGCTACCGTGATCTTCTCGAACTCGACGGTCTCGTAATTCGCGGCATTATTCACGAGCACATCGATCCCGCCCAGTTCGTTCGCCACTTCCTTCACCATTTCCCGGACGCTCTTCTCATCGGTGACATCGCATCGCACCGCCAGCGCCTCCACGCCATGCCGCGCCAGCTCTCGCACCACCGCATGCGCCTCGCGCGCCGACTCGCGAAAAGTAATCGCCACGTCCGCGCCGTTTTCCGCCGCGGCTAAAGCAATTGCCCGCCCCAATCGCTTCGCCGCTCCCGTGACCAGGATCGTTCTTCCAGAAAGCGGTTTTCGGTTTGTCGTCATCAGGCGCTTCGTCATCTGGAAATTCTACGCCGGTCTTTCGTATGGAGCCCATCTCCGCAGCAATGTCTGGCACCCATGTCTGGCGCCCATCTACGACCCTCCGTGTCTTGGAAACCTCCCACCGAGACTGGTAAACTTCTGGAATGACGAAGCCTCGGGAAGTCGTGGTTTATTCCCGCAAGGGATGTCATCTCTGCGAAATCGTCAAGGAGAGCCTCGACAAGCTGCACAAGCGTGGCGGCTTCACCTGGCGGGAAGTCGACGTTGACTCCGACGCCGAAATCCGACGCCGCTATACCGACGAAGTCCCCGTAGTCTTCATCAACGGCCGCAAAGAGTTTAAGTATCACATGGACGAGCAGGAGTTCCTGCGCAAATTGAGCGCTTGAGCAAGATCCAGCACCGCCAACTGCGTCATTCCGTTTGGCCCCCTTCAAAGTGCTAAACTCGCATCGCATGCGGACGGACATCCTGCCCCTTTGCGACCAGCACTACCGCACCATGGAGCCCGCAATCGCTCCCTACAACGCCGACTTTTCCATTGAATTCTTTCGCTGCACCGACAAGTTCTGCC
>JBEKWX010000368.1:0-4048 GCA_049512675.1 Terriglobales bacterium
ACCAGCGACTATTACATCGATTGCCGAACCACTACGCTCGATGCCCGTGGCGCGCAACTGGTCGGCCAAGTCTTCCTTGATGAAATGCGCGGCCAAGGCTGGCACGCCGACGCCATCGGAGGGCTGACCTTGGGTGCCGACCCCATCGTCGTGGCCGTCGCCGTTATCAGCGGGACCCTGCACGGTTTCCTCGTGCGTAAGGCGGAGAAGCGGCACGGCACGGGCCAGCGCATCGAAGGCTTTCGCGAAAAAGGTGCGCGCGTGGTGATCGTGGACGATGTGTGCACCACCGGATCTTCCACGGTGCAAGCCATAGAAGCCGCCCGCGAATTCGGCTTCAAAGTGGTCGGCGTCATGTGCCTCGTCGAGCGCCAGGAAGCCCACGGCCGCCCCACTGTAGAAGGAGCCGCCGCGCCCGCAAACTTCATCTCGATCTTTACCTCAAACGATGTGCGAAAACAGCATTTAGCACTGAGTACTTAGCATTTGGCCGCGAACAGCAAACGACCAACGACGAACGACCAACGACTGACCCATGATCCAAACCCTAGAATGGACCAAATCCGGCGTAGTCTTCATCGATCAGACGAAGCTGCCCACTGAAGAGGTATATGTAACCTGCACCACGCACCACCAGGTCGCCGACGCAATCCGCAACATGGTCGTCCGCGGAGCGCCCGCCATTGGCGTTGCCGCTGCCATGGGCATCGCGTTAGGCGTGAAAAATTCCAAAGCGGAGAACGACGCCGATCTCAAGAAAGAGTTCGACCAAATCTGCGAAACCATCCGCCAGACGCGCCCCACCGCCGTCAACCTGTTTTGGGCGATCCGCCGCATGACGGAGAAGTTCGAATCGCTCCGCTCACGCCCCATAGCGCAGCTCCAGCAAGCACTGATCGAAGAAGCCCAGCGTATGCACGCCGAAGATATCGCCGCCAACCAGGCCATGGGACGCCACGGCGCCGCGCTCATGCCGTCGAGCGGCGGCGTGCTCACCCACTGCAATGCCGGAGCGCTCGCCACGGCCGGCTTCGGCACCGCGCTCGGAGTCATCCGCGCGGCCGTCGAGCAAGGCAAGAAAATTCACGTCTACGCCGACGAGACGCGTCCCTTTCTGCAGGGCTCGCGTCTCACCGCGTGGGAACTGATGAAAGACGGCATCCCCACCACCGTCATCTCCGACAACATGGCGGGAGCCATGATGCAGCAAGGCAAAATCGGAGCCATCGTCGTCGGCGCCGACCGCATTGCCGCCAACGGAGACGTAGCCAACAAAATCGGCACCTACACCGTAGCCGTCCTCGCCAAAGAGCATGGCATCCCGTTCTATGTCGCCGCGCCGATTTCAACCGTCGATCTCGCCACGCCCGACGGCAGCAAGATTCCTATCGAGCAGCGCAATGCGAGAGAAGTTACACACATTGCCGGAAAGCAGATGACGCCGGATGGAGTCCAGATCGAGAATCCAGCCTTCGACGTGACGCCCGCAAAATACGTAGCCGCCATCATCACCGAGCGAGGCATCGCGCGCGCCCCGTATGAGAACTCCCTGCGCGATTTGGCTGCAGAGATTCCGAAGCACCCCTGAACCTTACCAACATCTGTCACGGTTTAGGCCCGACCTCTGTGTTGGCTCCGAATCAGTGCAAGCCCGAAAGGTCAGCCGAGTAATAGAACGAGCCAGTCAACGAGTGAAATCGCGATATTACGCCAAACCAACCCTCTGAGACAGCGCCAACTCCACGGCTTTCATTGACTTGCCGGTTTCACCCACGTAAGATTTGCCCCTAATGATCGGCCAGACCATATCGCACTACCGCATCGTAGAAAAACTAGGTGGTGGCGGAATGGGCGTGGTGTACAAGGCCGAGGACACCCGCCTAGATCGCTTCGTCGCTCTCAAGTTCCTACCCCAAGACGTAGCCCAAGATCATCAAGCTCTGGAGAGGTTTCGGCGTGAAGCGAAGGCTGCATCTGCGCTCAATCACCCCAACATCTGCACGATCTACGACATCGGTGAGCGGGACGGGCAGGCATTCATCGCCATGGAGTTCTTGGATGGGCTGACGCTGAAGCATCGCATTGCGGGGCGTCCGATGGAAAACGAGTTGATTCTCTCTCTCGCCATCGAGATTGCCGACGCACTGGATGCCGCTCACTCCAAAGGAATCGTCCACCGCGACATCAAGCCTGCGAACATCTTCGTCACTGAGCGCGGGCACGCAAAGATTCTCGACTTCGGGCTGGCGAAGGTCATGATCACAGCCAGTTCTTCGAGCAACATTGGGTCCCTCAACACGCAGACGATGGACGCGGAGCACCTGACCAATCCCGGCGCAGCCCTCGGCACGGTCGCGTATATGTCGCCGGAGCAAGCGCGGGCGAAGGAACTGGATGCACGGAGCGATCTATTCTCGTTTGGCGCCGTCCTTTATGAGATGGCCACAGGGCAATTGCCCTTCCGTGGCGAGAGTTCTGCGGTCACCTTCCGGGAGATTCTAGATCGTGACCCAGTTCCCGCCGTGCGGCTGAATCCCGATGTACCGCCAGACCTGGAACGCATCATTAACAAGGCGCTGGAGAAAGATCGGGAGATGCGCTACCAGCACGCTGCGGATATGCGCACCGATCTAAAGCGGCTAAAACGGGAAGCAGAATCACGCCACGGCGTATCGGCGAGTTCCGGCACGATGGCGGTCGCACAGGAAAGCTCTCACGTCGCAGCCCAGCAGCCGTCGCCAGCATCGGGTTCCTCCCCTGCGCTTGCTCCATCTCCGTCATCAAGCGCAGTGAAAGTGGGCGAGGTTCCTGTAGCGGGCAGGAAACTCTGGAAAATTCTGGTTCCCTTAGCCTTGATAATTGTCGCGGTTGCAATCGTAGGAGCGTTGTATTTCCGCTCACGCCAGACCACGCACCGCCTGACCGAGAAGGACACCATCGTCCTCGCCGAGTTCACCAATACCACCGGAGATCCGGTCTTCGACGGTACGCTGCGGCAGGGGCTGTCGGCACAATTGGAGCAGTCGCCGTTTCTGAACTTGTTCTCCGATGAGCGCGTGGCACAGAGCCTGGCTCTGATGGCGCAGCCTAAAGACGCGCGTCTCACGCGCGAGTTGGCCCGCGAGGTCTGCCAGCGCACTGCCAGCGCGGCCAGCATCGAAGGCTCGATTTCCAGTCTGGGCAGTCAGTATGTCGTAGGGCTAAAAGCTGTGAACTGCCGCAGCGGCGATGTGCTGGCGAACGAGCAGGCCACGGCCAGCGGCAAAGAGCAAGTGCTGAAAGCACTGGGCGAGGCGGCGACGAAAATACGCGAGAAGCTGGGCGAATCGCTGGCCTCGGTGCAGAAGTATGACGCGCCAGCGGAAAACGTGACCACGCCATCGCTGGAAGCGCTCCAAGCCTATACCCTCGGCTACCAAACGTTTGTAGTGAAAAACGATAACCCTGGCGCGATTGCATTCTTCCAGCGGGCCATCAACCTAGATCCCAACTTTGCCATGGCCTACGCGCGGCTAGGGAACAGCTACAGCAACATGGGGCAAACCGCCCGCGGCGCCGAGCTTACCCGCAAGGCGTACGAACTGCGCGAACGGGTAGGTGAGCGCGAAAAGCTCTACATCACCTCGCATTATGAAGCTAACGCCACCGGGAACCTGGAGGCAGCCCGCAAGACCTGTGAGTTGTGGGCGCAGACCTACCCACGCGACCCCATTCCGCCCGTCATCCTGAGCGCCATCTACGGCTATCTGGGCGACTACGATAAAGCCCTCTCTGCGTCGCAGGATGCGCTGAAGCTCAGTCCCGCAAGTGGGCTCGTCTACGGGAACCTTGTCAACGGCTATTTCAACGTTAATCGCCTAGACGAAGCCCGGACGACAGCGCAGGAGGCCCAAGCCCATGATCTGGATAGTCCTGGAATTCACTTTGGCCTTTACATCATTGATTTCCTGCAACACGATGCGGCAGGAATGGAGCGTGAGGCGGCAACGCTGATGGGAAAGCCCGGATTCGAGGACTTTATGCTCGCTGCCGAATCGGACACCGCGGC
>JBEKWX010000369.1:0-6960 GCA_049512675.1 Terriglobales bacterium
TGTCACCTCCTCCGACGCTCGTTCTAATAGCGTATCCCAATTCGTCGTTAGAATGTCCGACCAGGGAAAATTTAGCGCTTCGAGATGCAACGGACCGGGAAGCCAGGCGTGATCCGGAAACCGAGTGCGAATAAATCCATCGAGCGTCGCCTGGCCGTAGTATGTTCGGTATTCTTCGGCGATGCGTAGGGCTTCTGTGGGCGCGGATGATTGGTCGGTTGGGTAGAGCTGCTTGACTACTTCGTCCAGCAGCTCGTTCCAACTAGGTGGTTCGGGCGTGTCGGGTGCCAGGAGAATTGCGTTCTTTGAGAACCCCGCACCAACAATGAGGGCCGCGCCGCGGATGGAACGCTTGTGCCAAAGGGCACGCGCAAGCTGCTGAAGTGCCGGAAGATCAGCTAGTTTGGTCAGATCAGGCATTGGTATTCGTGATGTTCAGCAACCGATGAGCCATCTTCGCGATCCCGTTACTCATTTAATCTCCAGTCCATTGCGCCAATGCCGCTCAGGGAAGCGCGACTTGGCCACCTCGGCATTTTCAGCACCCTTAGTCCCGAAAGCCTCTCATCACCCATCCTAAAGCCGCGCCAAACACTAGCGTAAGCGCGGGCGGAATAAGAGCCATCTCAGCGGCGGTTTGAATAGCCTCCTTCCGATTCGGCACCTTAGCTAATACCCTTGCTCGCCAGATATGCGTCCGGGTCAAAGGGTGGTGCTGGCGATTTCGCGGGGCATCCAAAGTGAAACCGGGGGGGCGGCGGGTTGAGTCTGCTTTCATCAGGTAAGTCATCAAACCTGGGCAGCACCGGTACCGGAAAAGTCCACCAAGTCACCGCGCCCACCGCGCAGACCCACGCGACGGAAGCGACAAGCCACAGCCGGAATAGCCGGTAGTGTCTCAGTTTGAATTTTAAGGCCCTTGACGAGGCTCGCCAAGCTGCCCGGTCATCGAGTAAACTGGCCTTATGACGATTGCCGACGACATTGAGGCGCTGGTCGAACGCAAGCAACGACGGCTGCACCTCATCGAGGAGGACATAGCCGAGATGCTATTCGGCCAGAAACACGCTTATCAGCAGCGGGTTAATTCCGTTTGCCGACAGCTCGTAAAGGAAAAGCGCCTTGTACGGGAAGGCAGGGGCGGCCCTGCCAATCCATATTGGTACCATCTGCCCTACCCCAAGCGTCGTAAGGTCTAAATGCCCCGAGCCCACGCCTTGGCCCTATACTTCTTTTGGTACAATTGGACCCGTCAGCACAAGACTCACAGATTGTCCCCTGCTATGGCAGCTGGCCTCACCGACCATCTGTGGTCCATGAGCGACCTTGCAGAAATGATTGATAAGGCGGCTCCGAAGGCAGGAAAACGTGGTCCATATAAAAAGCGAATGGCGGCTTTAAGCACACGAATCAAAAATCTGGGCGCCGTGAGGATCGACAATGCCGGAGCACCACATCCTGTTTACCGGTGAAATAAAAGCCCAAAGTGCCAACAATTTTGTCGGCACGCTTGCCAATTTAGCTGCTCAACAAGCCAGCAAAATTACGGTCGCCATCAATTCCGGCGGTGGCGAAGTAGTGCATGGCGTTGCCATGTATAACGCCATGCGCGCAATGCCGTATCCTATCGCGACCCACAACGTCGGAAACGTGGACTCAATAGCGAACGTTGTCTTTTTGGGAGGCGGCGAAAGGTATGCGTGCCCCGCTTCAACTTTCATGTTTCACGGCGTCGGATTTAACACGGGTCAGATGGGCAATATGAGGCTAGAGGAAAACAGCCTGAAAGCGCTGCTCGACACGGTTCTCGCCGACCATAGGCGTATTTCTGGAATATTTGCCGACCGCACGGGCGGCAAGACATCGGTACAACAGGGCATGAAGCTATTTCGGGAGCAACGCACCCGGAACGCTCAATGGGCGCTCGCGACAACAGTTCGGTGCCCGATGAACCGTTTTTTGCAGCGCGCCGCCGTTGTGATGTTCACGCTCGGGGTCGTTGCTCGTGCGGAGTCGGCCTTGGGCCCGGTCTTCTCCGATACCGGCCCGGATGCGGAGGCGTACGGTGCAGCGAAGGGATTCCCGGTGCCGCCGGTTGGTCAGCCCGCAACGCAAGAGTTCATGATCGGGTGGCACAGCCACTACGACCGCCTCACGCCGATGCGTGCCGTGCCCAAACTGGATACACCGTCGACGACTCTCAAGCGCGCGGCCGGGGAGATCACTCCGGTCTATCAGTATGACGGCCGCCAGAACTCCATCGATGACTATCTCGACCACAACCCGGTAATGGGCCTGATGATCGCCCGAGACGACTCGGTCCTGTTCGAACATTACCGCTATGCGCGGACGAATCGCGACCGATTCTTGTCAAATTCCATGGTCAAGACGATCACCGGCCTACTGGTCGGGATCGCGGTATCGGAAGGCGCAATCCACTCGATAGACGATACAGCCGCGAGTTATGTGCCGGAACTGGTCGGCACCGAGTATGGCGCGACGCCGCTCAGGGCACTGCTGCATATGTCCTCTGGCGTCGTCTTCCGTGAGACCTATCAGCCAGACGACGACATCTTCAAGCTGCAAGCTGCGCTGCTGTGGAAGGGGGCCACGGGCGCGATATCGGCGCTCAAGCAATTCAATACACGCGATGCGCCACCTGGCACGCGTTTCTCATACGCAAGCGCAGAGACCGAAGTGCTCGGCCTGGTTGTGAGCCGCGCCGTCCATATGACGCTCGCGGATTATTTTAGCACCCGGATCTGGCAAAAGCTGGGTGCGGAATCCGACGCGGCTTGGGCTTTCGACCCGACCGGGCAAGAGGTGGCGTATTGCTGCTTCGTGGCGACGCTCCGCGACTGGGCGCGACTTGGCCTGATGCTGGCGCATGACGGCGCGTGGAACGGCTATCAGGTTGTGCCGCGGCAGTGGCTGCTCGACGCGACTACCGTCGCCCCCGGTGATGGCTATCTGCTTAATACGATCGCCCCGTCATGGGGCTACGGTTACCAAGTCTGGATCCTCCCGGGCGAACGGCGCATGTTCGCGCTACTGGGTCGCTTCGGTCAGGATATTTTCGTTGATCCCGAGTCCAGGTTGGTAATGGTCCAAACCGCAGTGCGCACTGAGGATCGCGGCCCCAAATCGGCGGAGGTTATGGCCCTGTGGTATGCGGTCGTGGCGCAGTATGGCCGCCGGTAATTGTTCCGCGGCGGAAAGCCAACGAGCGCAACTTCTTCGGAGTTTCGGAATGGCCTCTAAGGCTTCGGCGCTGGTCGGTATCCCGGCGCACATCGTTGTTCAGCTAATTTCGCAAGAAACTCCTGACGGCTCTTGAGCGCATCGGCCTCAGTTCCCGCCGCGCCCTTGGCGTCCATCCCAAACCACACCGGCCAGAACACAACCCCCACCACGCCCGTCACCACATTCTGCGCCACCTTCATACCGTTTTCCTCGGCAAGTTTCTGCGCCTGCGCATTGTTGGCCTGGATCTCAGCCTGGATCATTGCGCAATCACTGAATTGGTCCTGCGGTTGAACCACGGCGGCCGGGTGGGGATCGCGGCCAGCACACGCCGACAACGCAAGGCACACCGCCATCGTCAGAGGTAAACGCATAACGCCCACCACCAAAGCCCTGGCGCTATTTATACGCCCGTTTGTCGGGAGCGTCTGTTGCCGAACGCGGGGGTCGAGATATGGCCCCTCGAAAATAACGCACTAGCTGCCGCCGCGCGGCGAGTTGTCGCGCCGCTGCCGAATGCTCGATTGGCCCATCTTCGTGTTCGTTAGCCATCGTCCTGTTACTCTGTTCGTTTACACGTCGAAACCGCGACGATCGCTTACCGCACGCTTACCGAAGCGCACTGCCAAAAGGGCAACGACCTTTTATATTGGCTAAGCTATTGATTTTGCTGGTACAGCTGGGTGGACTCGAACCACCGACCTCCTGATCCACAGTCAGGCGCTCTAACCAACTGAGCTACAGCTGCACGGGCCTGCGGTCGGCAAGCGCGCGAAAGCTATGTGGATCGTCCAAGTCCGTGGAAGGACCACAGCAAGCGTCGGGAAGACGACAAGCAAAAGCCCGGGCAAGAACCCGGGCTTTCCCCTCGCAGGAGCTGGCAAACGCGACGCGAAAGCGCCGCTTAGGCAACCTTGCTGAACGCCTTGTTCATGCCGCTCTTGATCGGCTCCGCCGTCTCCGTCGCAACCTTCTGCGCGAGCGCCCCGAGCTCTTTGCTCTGCAGCGTCAACGTTTCAAATTGCTTGCGCGCATGCGCGCTCGTGAGCTCGACGACTTCCGACAGCGTCTTCGCCGCCATCACTTCGCCGGCGAAATCGAACGCGGCATTGGTGTTCACGCGCGCCACCTCGATCACCTTGAGACCGTAGTCGGAGGCACCTTTGGTGGCGGTGGAGTAGGTGGTCTCGAGGACATCCGTCGCCTCTTCGGCGGCGGCCTTCATCTTCTCGTAGGTATCTTTGGCCTGGGCGACGCCGCGCTCCGCGAATTCGCGGAAAGCGGCCGGCATCTCGACCTTCGGGATGTCAAACTTGGGCATCTCGAATTTCGGCATTTCGAACGCGCCTGTCGCCGGCTTGATTGTCTTTACTTTCGGGGCAGTAGTTGTGGCTTCTGCCATGACACTCGTCCTTGTTCTCTTCTGATCTTGGGCTGTTCACCTGGGAAATTTCATTCGCCTCACCGCCCGTCGCGCGAGGCATCGCATTTCCCATGACCCCGTAAGCCGAACGCAGCACCACTAGGCCTCGGGCCGTCCGATCAACTATATAACATCGTTTTTGGTGCATTGCAATAGGATATATTGCAATGCACCAAAAATCGTTAAATAATTGAAAACATTTCGCTTTTTTGACTCTGGACGCGTGTCTCGTGACGCGTGTGCCGGCATCACGGCTTCGGTTTGGCAGTCTCCATGACTATTTTGGCAGCACTTTGTCCGAGCTCCTGAACCTGAGCTGAGAGCGCCTGCATCTGACGGCCGAGAAACTCGGATTGCAGACCCATCACCTCGGTTGCGTCTTTGGCGTGCATCAGCTTCTGGGCGAAATCGAACGTTGCCGCCACGTTCTGCTCCGCATAAGCCATCGACTTGTGTGCGATTTCAGTGGCGCCGCTGTGGGCCGCCTGGGTGTGGCCTTGCATCTGTCCCATCGCCTTGTTTGCCGCCTGGATGAAGCCCTCAGCGGCCTTCCTTGCCTGCGCCACGCTTTGCTCGGCGAACGCCCGCACCTCGCTTGGGATTGCGAATTGTTCGAAGGGTTCCTTGGCCATGGTCCTGCTCCTCTATGCCTGGTGCATCCTAGCCTGAAATTACCGTCGGCGTGCAGTCCCGGTCTGCGCGCCAAGTCAAGTCCATGGCGCGATTAAGGTTATCCCTCCTTGCCCGGCGGAAGTCGAGGGCGCGGCATGGACGGCACGGGCGGCCCGCACTATTAAGAATTTCTTAGGCAATGAGTTTTGTCGCATGCCGAGTGTGGAGTCAGAGTTCGACCTGTCGCGCGAACCGCGACTTGCGGCGCAGCTCGCAGACCACGCGACCAGCGCATCACCAGCTTGGCTATGGAGTGCCGACGGGTCGCGGATTCTGTGGGCAAATGCGGTCGGCGCCGCCATCTTCGGCGCGGCGAATATCGGCGAGTGCGCCGCCCGTCGCTTCGACGCCAAGCACCCGGCCGTGGCGGCGATCAGACGCCTCGCTCCAACCCTGCCGTCAACGGGGCAAGCGCGGCTGGAACGTCTGCGCGGCTTCGGGGCGAGCTTCGGTCGTGCGTTGACCTGTATCTGCTCGCGCTTCGTTTTGCCCGAAGGCCGGGCGGCGGTCCTCATTGTTGCAACCGAGGCGTCGGGACCGGCGCTGACGCTTCGCGAGCGCGTCAGCCGCCTGTTCCCAGATCCCGAACGAACGTTCGCAGTCTTTGCCGCCGACGGCACTTCGCTCTGGGCGATCGAGGCGGCGCAGAAGCGCCTTGCCGGGACAACGACGTTGTCTGCCCTCGGCATCGCTGCGCTCGCGGCCGAAGCACTCGAAGCCGGCGGCGCCAGCGGCGCGACGCGCTATGGTCCGGTCACCGTGGAGCGGCTCGGCCGCGATGCGTCGGCCGTGCTGGTAGTCAGATTCGGTGCCCCGCCAAGTGTTGAAGCTCCCGTTGTGGAGAGTGCTTCCGCAAAGACCGAGCCCACGCCTGTGACAGCCGAACCCGAAGTTCAACTAGAAACACCGGCGCCTTCGCCGGCGGCAGGGCCGGCACCGGAAGCCACCGGGATGCCAACGCCGCATTTCCCCGGATACCTCGCACAGAGTGAGACCACGACGGAACGGCGCCACCCGCTCCGCTTCGTTTGGCAGATGGATGCCGAGGGCCGCTTCGTTGTGGGCTCCGACGAGTTCATTGAGCTGATCGGGCCGCGAACTACGGCGGCATTCGGCCGATTGTGGAGCGAGATTGCCGCCGAGTTGAAGCTCGATCCGGAAAATCAAGTGGCGCGCGTGGTGGCGACGCATGAAACATGGAGCGGCATCGTCCTCTCCTGGACGGTGGACGAGGGCAGCGAACGGCTGCCGGTGGAGCTGTCGGGCCTTCCGGTGTTCGATCGCGAGCGTAACTTTCGCGGCTATCGCGGCTTCGGCGTTTGTCGCGACATCGCCCGCATCAATCAATTGGCGCGCGCGCGACGGGAGCGCCCGATCGGATTCATGGCTCAGCCCGAGACACCGCCCGCGGACGGCACCCCCTCCGCCGCGACGCTGGAGAGCGCGCCGATCGCCGACACGGAGGCCGCGGCCGCTTCACCAGTCGTAATCGCGGGCGAAGCGGCCCCTCGCAACGAGCACGCCAACGTGGTGCCGTTTCGCCCGGGCACGCCACCCGAAGCAAGGGCGCCGAGCCTAAGCCCGGTGGAGCGCAGCGCCTTCCGCGAACTGGCGCAAGAACT
>JBEKWX010000370.1:0-4018 GCA_049512675.1 Terriglobales bacterium
AGTGATCTGGCGGCGCGACCGTGAGGTCGGGGCCAAGTTCATTGGTCGGGAGTTTCTGCAAAACGAGGGCGACCTCATAGCCGCCGATGCCGCCGCGTGAGTCCCGCCGCAAAAGCCATGTGCGGCCTGGGGCATTTCAATCCTTGTCGTAAATAACGGTTATACCGTCAAAGATTGAGGTTCCGGGATTTGCTTTGCGGAACTTGACGTGGGCTTCGTCGATGAAGGCTCGGATATCTTCGGGGCTTTCTACCTCGAACTCGTCCGCTCCAAAACCTGATCGCCGCGCTTGAAGGTTACCGAGTAGGCCATATGCTACCCACGATGCTTCCCGCCCTCTAATGTAGATATGAGGGCTGATGGCGCGAGGGCTCCAAAATTCAAACCGAGACACCACCGCTACGGTAGTGCCGATCGGCGGCCAAGCTGCTCACCAGGGACGAAGCGCGCCGCATGGCGCGGTCAGCTTCGCCAAGCTGCCGGAGTTGCGGCCGCACTTGTCCTGCGCGTTGGACTGGTGCGCGCGGCGGTCTGTTTAAGATGCTGCTAGCCATCGGCAGGCTGAGACTTTCCCCGGAATACGCAGGCCGCCCGGAGTTGGCATTCTCAATGCGTTCTGAGCCACTCTGCGGTTAGCACGATCTTTCGATAACGAGTCGGCTTTACAAGAAATGCCACCGGTTTCCGTTTGAGCGCCGGCAATAACAGGGAGGCTCGGTCCACACAGCCGAGCCTCTTTCATTTGTTGGAGTCGTCTCCGGGTCCAGCGAGCATCTGGCGGCAGACCCAACCCACCCCGACACATAGCTGCACCGCACTAACCGACGCGGTGGGCCTTTGTGGGGGCCAGGCCGCTGACTTAATCGGTTGTTTAGGCGAAGCGGTTCACAATCATGCGGAATTGGAGAGGACTATTATGCGTATTGCGCTGGTCGATCCAAGCCGCGCTATACAGCGGGCAATGACCGAACTCATTGTTCCGGGCGAGCACGAGGTACTTGCATTCAGCGAGGGACAAAAAGCACTGAACTGCATTGGCGCGGACGACGGCGCTCGCGCCCTCATCACAAGTGTACAGCTCGCGGATATTTCAGGTATCCAGCTCTGTGCAGCGGCTCGCAAGCTGGTTGGCTCTCGTCGTCCGCTGTTTATTATCGTTATGTCATCGACGAACGATTATGGGCTAGTCGTTCAGGCCTTGGACAACGGCGCAGATGACTTCATTCGCAAACCGCCATTCCCCGAAGAGCTGCGAGCACGTCTTCGAGCCGCGGATCGTCTCACTTTGATGCAGCGCGATTTGATCAAATACGCCACAACGGACTCACTCACGGGCCTCCTCAATCGTCGTACCTTCTTCGACGATGCCGTAGAGGCATGCAAAGGGGCGGACTCTGCAAGTCCTCTTTCGGCTATTTTATTTGATATCGACCAGTTCAAACGTATCAATGACACGTATGGGCACCAAGCGGGAGATGCTGTGCTAGAGAGCTTAGGTGCTGTGATGAGGACGGCATCGAGCGGCATTATCGGTAGACTTGGTGGCGAAGAGTTTTGTCTGCTTCAGTCTTGCGATCTCGCCGATGCGGTTGAAGTTGCCGAGAGTGTCCGACGATCAATTAGAGCCCTGCGCTTTACACAACCTGAACCTTTCGGCATCACCTGCAGCTTTGGCGTTGCCGAGTGGGAACGCGGCGACACGATAGACCGCATTTTGCGCCGCGCTGACATAGCTATGTATGAGGCGAAGAACACCGGCCGGGACCGCGTTGTCGCGTCGGATACGTTTGCGCTTACCGATCAACATGAAAAATGGCGCGGAATCGCCCGGACGACAAGTCCGCGAAGGCAGTGAAAGTTCGGTGGCTAGCAGGCCGACGGCGATGTCGGCCTTGGGCTCATGTCATGTGTGGACGCCCCCACGGGTCAAGGGACGTTTTTGGCTTTCAGCTTGCGGTCGCGTGTGGTGCCGCGCTTGTTGCCGCTGGTACTGATGTAATCTGAAGGGAATCTCATCCATGCCTGTCAACCATGCCACACCCAAACCGCTCCAGGTCGCCGCAGCCGTGATCGGAAATGCGCTCGAATGGTATGATTTCATTATTTTCGGCGTTCTGACTGTTGTTATCTCCCGGCTGTTTTTTCCTGCGGAGAGCCAATATGCTTCATTATTGCTGACCACAGCGACATTCGGTGTCGGCTTTTTCACGCGCCCGGTCGGCGGCATCCTGCTCGGAATTTACGCCGATCATAAAGGCCGAAAGGCCGCTTTGCTCTTGATCATCGTCTTGATGACGGCGGCAATCGCCATGATCGGCTTTGCGCCGACCTATGCGGCCATTGGTGTGGCGGCGCCCTTGATCATCTTGCTGGCGCGCTTGTTACAGGGGTTTGCCACCGGCGGAGAGGTAGCGAGTGCGACAAGCTTCCTAATCGAAAGCGCTCCGGCGCATCGGCGCGGTTTTTACGGCTCCTGGCAGATGGTCGGGCAGGGCTTGGCTGTGCTTGTCGGAGTACTTTTGGGGGCGCTCCTAACGCGGAGCCTCGCGCCGGAGACGCTCGACAGCTGGGGCTGGCGGGTCCCATTTCTGCTTGGGCTCGTCATCGGTCCGGTTGGGCTCTTCATTCGCCGTAATCTGCAAGAAACCGAGGCGTTCCTTGAAGCACGCGGAGTGGCGACAGTCAGACAAAGTTTCGGCACGACGATAGCCACGCATCTAAAGCAAGTGCTGGTGTGCATGGGCATCAGCACCTCGGGAACTATCTCGTTCTACGTTATCCTGCTCTACATGCCGACATTCGCGCGCACGCAACTGCATTTGCCGTTGGACCAAGCCTTCGCCGCCCAGTCGATCAGCCTCGTGTGCATGATCGTGTTGACGCGCATCTTGGGCCCCGGCGGGTTTGATCCGGCCAGAGATATTACGGCGATCACAGTCAACCGCTGGCCGCATGGATACGCTTACGAGTATAACCCGCTTTTCGACCCGGACTGGCCAGAAGGGACGCAGCCGCACGTGATCGGCCGGGCGTCCTTCGGCCGAATTACGATCGCCAACTCGGATTCTGGCGCCGCGGCTTACACGGATTCGGCTATAGACCAGGCATTTCGTGCCGTGCAGGAACTCTTTCGGACCTAAGGCGACTACGACTACCTGCTCAGGGCGCGACGTTGTCCAAGATTGACGCCAATGCGAACCTGCCGTGCCGGGTCCGATCCTGCGAGCAACGCGCCAAGCAGATAACCAAGCCCGACGACCCCGTGAGCAAAGTAGTATACGGCACGAACAAAGCATCGGAGATCGAGTCAAGTCCCCATAGAGCAAATAGAATAGCCGCAACTCCCGCAACGAATTTACCTATTGTTTTCATCTGACAGATTGTCGCCGACTGCGTTAGCGACACAGAATAATGTCTTTGATGTGTATGAGAAATTGGTGCCCCGTTTTGTATTCCGCTGAGGCTCGGATGTTACTCCCAATTTATCGCCGATTCGGGAGGAACTGACAACCGCTTCTGTTGTGCGAGCTAAACACTTAGCCCTGGTTCGGTTTTGACAGCGAGGATCGAGACGAATGCCAGCCCACAAGTTCCGAATCGGCCAGATCGTAACTTACCCGTTTGATTCGAACTTGACTATTCTTTCGATTATAGGCCAAGGGACCGGGGCGACATAAAGCCGTGACCACTTCCGACTTCAGAAGTTCGGCTTGGCGCCTTCAATAAATCTGGGTAAGGGAATTTGACGACTATCTAAAGGAAATCGATGGATCGCAACACCACGGGTCGATCAGCCTGCGCCTGCTCTTCGAAGAACTTACGCGACGCTCGCTCCTCAATTACTTCACGCAGCCGGATAAACTGATCTACGCGCTGATCGGCCTTCACGTCATGCCTACCTTCAAGATCGTCCATCGCAGCGGTGCTGATCGCGCACAGAATTACCTTGTCCTGATTGAGCATTGTGAACTCCAGAAACATCCGATTGAAGTCGTAACCCTGGACCTCGCCTCGCTGC
>JBEKWX010000371.1:0-3997 GCA_049512675.1 Terriglobales bacterium
TGCGGCGCGCACGCTCTGGTGCTCTGCGACACCGCCGGACACGCCACGCCCATGGGCACGGTTGCGCTGGTCAAGTTCGTGCTTGAACAAGTGGTCAAGCCTTCCGGTGAAAAAATTCGCGTCGATTGGCACGGGCACTGCGACCGGGGATTAGCAACCGCCAACGCCATGGCGGCTTTGGTGGCGGGGGCGGATTGCGTGCATGCAACCGCGCTCGGCATCGGGGAGCGCGTCGGCAACACGCAGATGGACCAGATGCTGGTCAACCTGAAGCTCATGGGCATCGCGCCGTGGGATGGGCAGGACCTGACCAGACTCAAACGATACTGCGAGGCCGTATCCGCGGCCACCGGCGTTCCCATTCCGGCGAACTATCCGGTGGTTGGAGAAGACGCGTTCCGCACCGCGACCGGGGTTCACGCCGCCGCCGTCATCAAAGCGTATAAGAAACAGGATCTCGAACTGGCGAACGCCGTCTATTCCGGAGTGCCCTCGCACTACTTCGGCCTGGAACAGATCATCGACATCGGTCCGATGAGCGGGAAATCAAATGTTCTTTTCTGGCTGGAGCGCCGCGGTCTTGCGGTGAACGATGAGGTAGTCGAGCGCATCTTCAAGTGCGCCAAGGCGAGCGACCACACCCTCACCGAAGGTGAAATCCTGGAGTGCGTGCAAGCCGCACGTTGACTGTGTGGAGGCGGGGCTTCGCCCCGCTTGGACGGGGCAGAGCCCCGTCCCCACACTAACTTAATCCGCCACTACCGCCTCTTTTCGCGTGCGGGTCAGCACCTCCAGTCCCTTCTCCAGATCGGCGATCAAGTCCTCGACGTGCTCCAGGCCCACGGACAAGCGGATCATCTGCTCGGTTACGCCCATCTTTTTCCGCAGGTCCGGAGCGATCATCGTGTGCGAGGTCAGCACCGGAATGGTCACCAGCGAATCGACTCCGCCGAGGCTCGGCGCCAATGTAAACAGATTCAGCGCCTCGGCCACGCGGCACGCGTCGGCTCCGCTGCCTTCCACCTCGAAGCTCAGGACGCCGCCCGCGCCCGCCATTTGCTTCTTGGCGATGGCGTGGTCCGGATGATCCTTGAGCAGCGGATAGTGCACCCGCGTCACCTTGGGATGCCGGCTCAGGAACTCGGCAATCCGCAGCGCGCTCGCGTTCTGGCGCTCGACCCTTACGGCCAGCGTCCTGATCCCCCGCAGCAGCAGAAAGGCAGCGTGCGGATCCATGCAGCAGCCGAGTGTGGTGCGGGTGTGATGGATTTGCTCGATCAAATCGCGTCTTCCGGTTGCGATGCCAGCAATCAGATCGGAATGTCCGCCAAAATATTTCGTCCCCGAATGCAGCACCAGGTCGATGCCCCACTCTGCCGGACGGCAATTGATCGGCGTGGAGAAAGTGGAATCAATGGTCGAGATCAGGCCGTGCTTACGCGCCAGCGCCGCAATTTTCTCCAGATCGACGACCCGCACGTTTGGATTTGTCGGCGATTCGATGTGCAGGATCTTTGTGTTTGGCCGGATCGCGCGCTCGTGCTGTTCCATGTCGTTGGTGTCGACAAACGTGGTTTCGATCCCCAGCTTCGGCAGCCAATACGAAAGGAACTTGATTACTCCGCCGTAGATATCGCGCTGCGCCACGATATGGTCGCCCGCCTTCACCAGCGAAAGAATCGAAGTGGTGATCGCGGCCATGCCCGAAGCGAACAGCAGCGCCGCGTCCGTGCCTTCCAGTTCGGCGATGGCATTCTCGGCGACGGTGTGCGTGGGATTGCCATAGCGGGTGTAGAAGCTGTCGGTAGGAATGGCGCGAACCTGCTCCTGCAGGTCTGTGACCTCGAAGGTCGAAGTCTGATAGATCGGCGGGGAGAGCGGACCGTTTTTCTTGGCGAGGCTGGTACCGCCGCGTACCGCCTCGGTTTCCTGACGGAACTGATGCTTTTTCATAGGAGAGCCCCCCGCTCATAAACCTGGAATCTCTCAAGATTACCCGCGCCATTGAGCCGCGGCAAGGCGCAAGACAACAGTTGGCGTTTGTTATATCTTTTATTGGGCCACTCCCATGAAAAAGAAAAAGCTAAGAACGACTGCCCGAAAAACATCCGCCGCCAGAAAAGCGTCGAGCGCCGCGTGCCCAGCGAGTAAAGTCGCGCTCAAGGGTACTGTCCTGAAAAGCAAGCCGCTCCCGGCCGAATTGCGCCACATCCCGTGGAGTTCCGTCGAAGTCGAAGCTTTGAACCCCTTGCTCGGCCGCCACTTCGTGGTCGGGCAGAACGTCATGCTCGCTCGCGTCCTGCTCAAGAAGGGATGCATCGTGCCCGAGCACAGCCATCACAACGAGCAGATCACTTACGTGCTGGAAGGCGCGCTGAAATTCTGGATCGACGGCAAAGAGATCGTGGTGAACGCGGGCGAGGTTCTGACCATTCCGCCCAACATGCCGCACCGGGCCGAGGCGCTCGCGGATACCGTCGATCTCGACATTTTTAACCCGCCCCGCGCCGACTGGATCAATAAAACGGACGCTTACCTGCGGTAAGAAGAGATAACCGCAGAGTTCGCAGAGATCGCAGAGGAATTCGTAAAAAAAACAAGAAAAATCTCTGCCTACTCTGCGATCTTGCGGTCAGACCGTATGATGTATTTATCTTTCTGCGCTGGTCTGGTGATAAGGCAAAGTGTCGATCGCTCAAAATACGGAAACCACTGCGAAACTCCGCTGCATCGCTTGCGGCGCCACCCCTGATTCCGCCGGCCAAGACTTCCGCTGCGCTGCTTGCGGCGATTTGCTGGAGTTCTTTTTCCCGGAATGGACGCCCGTTCCGTTGGACGGGGCAAAGCCCCGTCACCACATGGACCCGGCGGCGCTGAAGGCTCTTTGGCTTAAGCGCCGCACCTCGCGCGATGCGCTCGACCAAAGCGGAGTTTGGCGCTTCCGAGAACTGCTTCCGCACATTCCCAATCCCGAAGAACATGCCATCACGCTCGGCGAAGGCAACACGCCGCTGTACCGCCTGCCACGGTGTGCGCGCGCGGCGGGGGTCGAGAATCTCCACGCCAAGCATCAGGGCATGAACCCGACCGCATCGTTCAAAGACACAGGCATGACGTTCGCTGCCTCGTCCGCGCATCAGGGGGGAGTCAGCTGGGTTGCCTGCGCCTCTACCGGCAACACTTCGGCCTCCATGGCCGCTTATGCCGCGCGCGGCAACATGCACAGCCTGGTGCTGATTCCGGAAGGCAAAATTTCCTGGGGCAAGCTCTCGCAAGCGCTCGACTACGGAGCCCTCACCTGCCAACTTCGCACCGATTTCGACGGATGCGTCCGCATTCTCAACGACCTCGTTCGCCAGAAGCCGGTCTGTCTCTTGAATTCAGTGAATCCGTATCGCATCGAAGGCCAGAAAACTGCCGCCATCGAACTCATGGAGCAACTCGCGTGGGAGCCGCCCGACCACATCATCGTCCCGGGAGGCAATCTGGGAAACAGTTCCGCGATCGGCAAGGCGCTTCTCGAAATGCGTGAGCTCAAACTGATCTCGCGCCTGCCGAAACTTTCCATCATCCAGGCGCAGGGCGCGAATCCGTTCTACCGCTGCGTGCGCGAGTTTGGCGGGAAGAGGCTTGATCCCATGACTGCCGACACGCTCGCGACCGCCATTCGCATCGGCAGTCCCGCATCGTGGAAGAAAGCGCTGCGCGTGCTCCAGGCGACTGGTGGAGAGGTCGAACAGGTCACGGAAGTCGAAATCGCGGTGGCCAAAGCCGAAATCGGCGCCGATGGCATCGGTTGCGAACCGGCCTCCGCGGTCACGCTGGCTGGGCTCAAGAAGCTGCGTCGCAGCGGATTCGTCAAGCCCGGCGAGTCCGTTGTCCTGATCCTGACCGGCCATGCTCTCAAGGATCCCGACTTCACCATCAAGTTCCATCGCGGAGACTTGTTCGGCGGAACATCCATCGCTGGAACGCCCGACGAAACCGAGGCTGCCCA
>JBEKWX010000372.1:0-3997 GCA_049512675.1 Terriglobales bacterium
GGTTTTCTTGCTTTTGTATTTGATATAAGAAGAGAACAGAAGTAGAGTCGGGAGACCCAATATGCCGGTGGAAGTCGCCCCTGCCATAGCCGCCACAACCATGGAAATTACGGTTAGCCAATCTGAACTCCTTCGCGAACTGACAGCCACTCAAGGTGTGGTCGAGCGCAAGACCACAATTCCCATACTCTCTAACTATCTTTTCGAGGCCGCTGGAGATAAATTGTCGCTGACCGCGACCGACCTCGACCTGAGCCTGCGCACGTCTTGTAACGCCAAGGTAAAAAAAGAAGGCGCATGCACAATTCCAGCGCGCAAACTTCATGACTACGTAAAGCTCCTGCCCGATGCCGACATCACCATCCGATTACTAGAGAACCACTGGGTAAGCATTCGCTGCGGCCGGTCCAACACGAAGATGGTCGGCATGGCAAAGTCGAATTTCCCAGGCTTGCCGGTGTTTCCATCGGCGGGAGCGATCAAAATCCCCGCGGCTGTGCTGCGCTCGATGATTGCCAAGACAGGATTCGCCATTGCCAGCGAGGAGTCGCGCTACACCCTAAATGGCGCATTGATGGTGCTGAAGCCGGAGTCAATCACCATGGTTGCGACCGATGGCCATCGCCTGGCGCACATAGAGCGCACCGGCGAAAAGTTTGAAGGCGTTTCCGGCGAGATGAAAACGCTGATTCCAAAGAAAGCAATGGACGAGCTGAAATCACTGCTCGATTCCCATGGCGAGAACGCTGTCGAGACCATCGACTTCGCCAAAGACGAATCCACTCTCTTCTTCCGCGTCGGTCAACGATTGCTCACCTCGCGCCAGCTAACGGGCCAGTTCCCCAACTACGAGGCCGTGCTGCCCAAGGACATCACCAAGTCCATAGCGTTGCATGGCGAGGAACTCGGAGCCGCAATCGCCCGCGTGGCCCAGTTCGCCGATGAGCGCTCGCGAGCCGTAAAGCTGCGTCTGGAAAAAGGCGAGCTGAAAATTTCCGCATCGTCCACCGAGACCGGCGACTCCGAGGATTCCATAGAAGTTGCCTATGACGGTGAGCCGATACAGATAGGCTTCAACGCGCAATACCTGATCGACTTCATCAAAGCAACCGGTTCCTGCGAAGTGAAACTCGAACTGAAGGATGCCCAGTCCGCCGGCCAGCTCCGCCCCGCGGAATCCGAAGATTACAAGTACCGCTACATCGTGATGCCGATGCGGATCTGAACACGGCGGCGACAGAATGGCCGAGCAGTCGGCAGTACCAGTGAGCTTAATATCAGACGTGAGGTTCGGGTATCGCCTTAGCGATACCCTAAGTTCTCCGAAATCTGATGCCGCTTCAGGGGCTCAGTGCAGGTCTTTGCACCTTTCCAGTATGCGGACTGCCTTCTCACTACCGTTTTTCATCTTGACCAAAAGCCGCTCAGCATTTACATTTTGGGGCCATTCTATAAACGGGAGAAGACAAAATGTTATCGGGATTTAAGCAATTTGTCCTGCGCGGTAATGTGGTGGATTTGGCGGTAGGCGTGGTGATTGGCGCCGCCTTCGGCACGGTCGTCACCGCCCTCGTCAAGGACATCATCAATCCCATCATCGCGCTCGTGGCCGGCAAGCCCGACTTCACCGGGATCTCTTTCACAATCGGAAGCACGGTGTTTCCCATTGGCGATTTCATCACCGCGCTGGTCAGCTTCCTGCTGGTAGCAGCGGCGGTTTACTTCTTCGTCGTAACTCCCATCAACGCCTTGATCGCGCGCACCCGCAAGGATCCAGCACCAGCCGATCCGACCACCAAAAAGTGCCCGGAATGCCTGAGCGAGATTCCGATCGACGCGCGCCGCTGCAGCCATTGCGCACAGCCGGTGATTGGCAAGGCCGCGTAATAGTTGCGGAAAAACTCGATGTCGCACAAATTTTGGGTGGCGCACTTGATTTTGGGTGGCGCAGCGGTTCACCGCTGCGGTAACTGGCGTTGTTTTCAGGGCCGGCTTTAGCCGCTGAGGTGAGACCGCGACGGGGCAAGTCCCTTTTCCGCAGCCTGCTAGTAGTTGCCGCGGAAAGCTGAGCGTCAGGATAAAAAAGATGAACCAAGCACGCGGCTTTTCTTTTCAGAACGCTTTCGCGGAATCCAGCAGAATCGTAACCGGCCCTGCGTTGACCAGTTCCACCTGCATCATTTCCTGGAAACGCCCGGTTTCCGAGCGCACGCCCGAGGCGCGGACTTTCTCCACAAAATATTCGTACAGCTCGCGCGCCTGCTCGGGAGGAGCAGCCCCGTCAAACGATGGCCGCTTGCCGCGTCGCACGTCTCCGTAGAGGGTGAACTGCGAAACCACCAGCAGCGCGCCGTCCACCTCCGCGACCGACAAATTCATCTTGCCGCCCGCATCTTCAAAAATGCGCAGGCCAATCGTCTTCTCGACCAGGTAATCCGCCTCAGTGCGAGTATCACCAGCGCCCACCCCAAG
This sequence comes from Terriglobales bacterium, assembly GCA_049512675.1. Lineage (GTDB taxonomy): Bacteria > Acidobacteriota > Terriglobia > Terriglobales > Acidobacteriaceae > Acidiflorens. The sequence continues at coordinate 2,473 of JBEKWX010000372.1, forward strand.
CAGCACCAGCAGCCCGAGGCCGATCTCGCCCACGGTCTCGCCATTCACAATAACTCGGGCGCGGCTCACGCGCTGCACCACGGCACGCATTCAGCGGCTACCCTCGCCGGGAAGCCTCTCGCGTCCGGCAAGCGCCTGTAGAACAGCAAGCAGGATGTGCACGCCCAAATCGTGACATGACTCCGGCGAAATGAGCAAGCACCAGCCGGCGCGGAGTTTGACCGTTCTCCCCGCCGCCAGTTAGCATTCCGTAGTGATCTCCACTCAACCAGCTTTCTTTTGCAACCTACCGAAAGCCCCCGGCTTCGTATCGCTGAAAGCCCCCAGCTCTGTATCAAGGTATCGCTTTAGCGATACCGCAAGTTCTGCCAATTCAAACGCCCCTTTAGGGGCCAAGCATTTTCCCGTAACTCCTTTGCATACTTTTCCGATCCCTTTTAGACTACTGGTTTCGACTTCATTCGTTCGATTGAGCAACATGCAGTCGTAATTCAGCAAACGCTGGCCCGGAACCCGGACCCGCGATTCCCAGATTCAGAAACGAGGAGAACATGGCAGCCGTTGATGAAAAAGTGAAACAGATTATCGTAGAGCAGTTGGGTGTGGACGAAGCCGAGGTCACGCCCAACGCGTCGTTCGTCGATGACCTGGGCGCCGATTCGCTCGATACCGTCGAGCTCGTGATGGCCTTCGAAGAGGCCTTCGATATTGAAATCTCCGACGAGGACGCGGAGAAGATTCGCACCGTGTCCGATGCCGTCGACTACATCGGCAAACACGCCAAAGCAGGCAAGTAAATCTGGCAAGTAATTCGGAGAGCAATCTGGAAAGTAATCTGGAAAGTAATCTGGAGAGTTAATCTGGGAAGACGGGTCGTCATCACCGGCATCGGCCTGATCTGCTCCGTGGGCAATACCACCGGCGCAGTATGGCAGGCCCTGCTCGCGGGCAAAAGCGGCGTCGGCCGCATTACCGGGTTCGACGCCTCCGCCTTTGCCTGCCAGATCGCCGCCGAGGTCCGCAACTTTGCCCCCTTCGATTTCATCGAGAAAAAAGAAGTTAAGAAGATGGGCCGCTTCATCCACTTCGCCATCGCCGCCTCCGACGAAGCGATGAAGATGTCCAAGCTTCAGGTCACGCCCGAAAACGCCGAGAGCGTAGGCGTGCACATCGGCTCGGGTATCGGCGGATTCGACGTGATCGAGCGCGAACATACCGCGCTCCTCGCGGGCGGACCGCGCAAGATTTCCCCTTTCTTCATTCCCGCCGCCATCGTCAACCTCGCCGCCGGGCACGTTTCCATGCGCTTCGGCGCCAAGGGTCCGAATGAAGCAACGGCCACAGCCTGCACCACCAGCGCTCATTCCATCGGCGATTCCTTCCGCATCATCCAGCACGGTGACGCCGACGTAATGATTGCCGGAGGCTCCGAAGCCGCCATCACTCCCATGGGCGTAGGCGGATTCGCCGCCATGCGCGCACTCTCCACGCGCAATGACGACCCCGCCCGCGCCAGCCGTCCCTG
>JBEKWX010000373.1:0-3979 GCA_049512675.1 Terriglobales bacterium
GCGCCGGAGGACAATAAGGCTTGGGATTACTTGTATCACGCGCGCAATTTCTATGCGCAGGCATCAGCGGATGCAACCGAGAAACAGCGCAAGCTGGCGTTTGAAGAGATCCTGATCGGCGAGGGTAGCGACTGGAACTGGTGGTACGGACCGGAGCACCACTCGGCCAATGATCGCGATTTTGACGAACTCTACCGCAAGCACCTGTCGAATGTGTACCAGGCGTTGGGCGGGACCCCGCCGGATTATCTGGCGCAGCCGATCATCAGGGGAGCGGCTCGGCCTTCGTTCACGCCGCAGACCGCCTATATCCATCCCGGGGTGACAGGCGACATGGTGCGCTACTTTGAGTGGATGGGGGCGGCGTGTTACACGGCGGACCAGCGTTCGGGCGCCATGCACGGCAAGCAGTTTCTGATGGATGAAGTGTTTGCCGGGATCGACGAGCAGTATGTGTATGGGCGGTTGGATTTTGTCGACAAAGTGCCGGAAGACGCCTTCGAAGTGGTGGTGAATCTGGAGTCGTGGGCCAACCAGGCAGCCAAGCCCCGGCGCGAACTGCGGTTGGGCGCGGCGGTGGATGGAGGCCGGATGCAGTCGTGGAAAGTGACGCAGGGCGAAAAGGCGGTGGCAGATTCGACGGATGCGAAAGATGCGCGGGTGGCGCTCGACCGGAATTTTGAGTTTCGACTGCCGCTCACGTGGCTGCTCGCGGCTCCGCTGGAAATTGACAAAGTGCGAGGGCCGAAAAGCTCGAATGTGCTGACGGTTCGGCTGCGCCTGCGCTTCAGTTTGTGGCAGAACCATCTGCCGGTTGATGCATTGCCGGTGGAAGGATGGATCGATCTGGAGTTGCTGGCGGAAGAGGATCTGCTGGCAGCGGGCGTGTGAAGCTCGTGGATAGTGGATAGTTCAGACATCTACGGAAGCGGGGCCTTGCCCAAATTAGCTAACTTACGGCGAATTCCTTCAGAGCGGCCCGTTATGTCAACCGTCCGATCCCAGTGCCGTCTAGCGAGGGTGAGGTAGAAGAACTTGGTCCGCATGTGCAGGGAGGTTTGGGACGAGCCACCGAAACAAGAAGGTCGCGGCCAATGCTCCCGCCAGTTGTGCCGCGATGAAGAGAGGGACATCGGCGGGTTGAATCCCAGCAAACGTGTCAGACAAGGACCGAGCAATGGTTACGGCTGGGTTTGCAAACGAGGTTGACGCGGTGAACCAGTAGGCGGCGGTGATGTAGCTCGCAACGGCGAACGGCACCGCTCCCGAGCGTAGTCGCGAACATCCCCAAATCACCGACAAAAGTCCGAATGTTGCGATGAACTCGCTGAGAACCAGCGTCCCTCCGTGCCGAGGATGTGACGAGAGCGAATACCAGTGCAACCCGAACATCAGGTGTGCAATGATCGCCCCGCCAACAGCTCCCACACATTGCACAAGCATGTACGCCACTGCTTCGGGCCAAGGAATACCGTGCTCAATTGCGTCAGCGAGCGTGACGGCTGGATTCAAGTGTGCGCCAGAAATCGGGCCAAACGTCAGGATGAGTGCGACCAGGGCCGCACCAGTCGCAATCGTGTTCGCAAGCAGAGCAATGGCGACGTTCCCGCCAGCCAGACGCTCCCCCATGATGCCCGACCCGATTACGGCAGCGACAAGGAACCCGCTACCTACAAACTCAGCCGTCAGTCTGGCGCGGAGGTCGAATTTCATTGGTAGCCGATCTTGTCGATCTCTTTCTTAAGTGCCAACCTGTCGATGGTAGTGAGGGGGAGGCAAAGAAATAGATCGATGCGGCGTTCTAGAGTCAGGAAGGCATCACGGTATGCACGCTTGATTTCCTCTGCTGTGCCACGAACCGCAGCCGGATCGGGAACTCCCCAGTGAGCCGTCATAGGCTGACCCGGCCAGAACGGGCAGACTTCTTTCGCAGCGTTGTCACAGACCGTAAAGACAAAATCGAGATTGGGGGCGTCGGGCTTCGCGAACTCGTCCCAATTCTTGCTTCGGAGACCTTCTGTTGGTAAATGAGCAATCTCTAGCTCCGCGATAGCCTCCGGTCGAACTGCGCCTGAGGGATGGCTGCCAGCACTGTAGGCGGTAAAGTTCGGTCGGCCTTTGTAATTCATGATTGCCTCAGCCATGATGGAACGAGCCGAATTTCCCGTGCACAGGAACAAGACGTTGTAGTGTCCTTGCATGTCGCTCCCTCACTGGCAGCAGATTGGGCCGCAGCACGATTCCTTTCGCTGCGGCTTCACCGCCCGCACGAAGGCACTCATGAACTTGCCGTCCACCTGCGGGGCGATCGCATCCACATCAATGTTCTGGCCGGAGAGGAACTCGCGAGCGTCCTCTATGCGATAAATTCTGGTTGGTTCAATCTCAATTTGCTCGAATCCAGCAGAGGCGAGTTTGGTGCGGTATTCGTTCTCTTCGAGGGCACCCGCAACACAGCCAACCCAGAGAAGCACATTTTGGCGAATCTCAGGCAGCATCGCGCCACGCGTGACAACGTCGGATACTGCAAAACGTCCACCTGGTTTCAAGACTCGGAGGGCCTCCCTAAGCACTCGGTCTTTGTCTGCTGAAAGGTTGATCACGCAATTGGAAATGATGACATCCACGGAGTTGTCAGGTAGCGGGATGTGTTCAATTTCGCCCTTCAAGAACTCGACATTCTCAATTCCAGCTCTGTGCTTGTTCTCGTTCGCCAGTGCAAGCATCTCGTCCGTCATATCAAGGCCGTAGGCTTTGCCAGTAGGGCCGACCCGCCTGGCAGAGAGCAACACGTCGATACCTCCACCAGAGCCAAGGTCTAAAACAACATCACCCGGATTTAGCTTCGCCAGTGCGGTTGGATTCCCGCAGCCCAGTGAAGCCAGCATTGCCTCTTCGGGAATCTGTTGTGCTTGCGAGTTGTCATAAAGATTGGAAGTGATGGGATCGCTGCAACCGCTGCTGGTTGCTGCTCCGCAACAAGAAGTCCCGCCACTCTTCACTCGAAGAGCGGCTTGTCCGTATTTTTCTTTGACTACTTCCTTGATGTCCGCGGTACTCATGATTCCTCCCTACTTGCAGAGCCGAATGATTTGTTCAGGCTTGAGTGCTTTGTTTCGGGTACAGCACTCGGTATACAAGAATTGAAGCAATTCCTGAAGTGCTCCTGTGTTAGCGGTATATCGCAGGAATGTGCTCTCACGACGAACTTGGACAAGGTCTTCGCCTTTGAGTTTTTCAAGGTGGTGAGACAGGGTGGAGTTTGGAATGTCTAGCTCTTCCTGAATCTCAGTGACGACTAGGCCATCGGGATGAGCCGATAGCAACAACTGCATGATTCGGAGTCGCGGTTCCGAACCCATGGCCGAAAGCATGTCAGCCAATTTCGCCACCTGCTCCAGAGATTTTGCGGCTTGGGCACCGGGCATATTTCCATAATTGCAGAACTATAGACACACTGTCAACAACCTACAGGTGCGGTTGTTGGCGAAAAATCCCGATAGCACTTATAACCCCAGAATCGGCTGCGTACTTGGGGAGTCGTCGGCTGCGCTGAAGCTGAGATCAGCCACACCTCCGCCATTCAAATGTTGAAAGTCGAGCTTTAGCCCAAGTAGGTTAGGTTTGCGCTTGGGGGGTGCCCCAGCTGGACGGGGCAGAGCCCCGTCCCCACACGATTTTGCTCTTGCTACTGGCCGCTGCTGGCGACGGCCACAGTCATTGTCATTGGACGGCTCAATTCCATCACCAACTCTGTGCCTGCCGGAAGCATCGCGGAGCGGTGCTTGCCGAGCCAGTGGGTGACGGTCACGGTGGCGCCGACGGCTCCGCCAATGAGGAAGCCTTTGCCGCCGCCCGCCAAGCCGCCGATGAGCATTCCGCCGCCAGTGCCCATGCCGATTTCGGTGAGATCTTTGCCGTCGTGGCCCTGGCCTTTGAACTGCCCTTCGGTGTTGACGTCGGTGCCGTGGCGGGCGTT
>JBEKWX010000374.1:0-3973 GCA_049512675.1 Terriglobales bacterium
CGGGAGGGAAGAAAACGCATTTCGCATACGGGTCGAGGAGGACCTTTTGCGGGTCAAAACTATGCAGTTGAGGAACGGTCTGGCCCGATACGGAGTATGCGTAATAACGCGCTTCGCGAATCTCTCTGATTGGGATCCGGCAGTGCCAGATACGCCCTGACTTGTTGTGCAAGAAGTCGAAGCGGTAGGTTAAAAGGGGACTCACCAAATCGGTGGAGGAATAGAGCAATAGCGTGACACTCTCCGCATGTTCAGAATGAACCGCGAAGTTAAGAGCCTGCTCTTCATCGATCCTGGTGACGCCAAGCGGCAATGGACTGCCTTCAGCCTGCGCCCACGTTGGGCGTTTAGCAGGCGTCGCGGCCGCCACAGCCGATGACTGGGCTTCGTCGACCGCAAAATCCCCAGCCGAAAGCGTCACATAGGTTGAATTGTCCACGTTGCCTCTCTGGAGCATGTCACTTTGTGCACCCACTTTTCTGGGAGGGCGAACGCATCGAATGGGTATTTATCACAGTCATCTCCTTAAGCCGCCTTAGTTTTGCCGCCGGATTTTTCCAGGTGTCCGCCGAATTGATAGCGCATCGCGGACAAGATCTTGTTCGCGAAGTCCGCCTCGCCCCGCGAGCTGAATCGTTCATAAAGGGCGCTGGTCAGAACCGGTACCGGAACCGCTTCGTCGATCGCAGCTTTGATCGTCCAGCGCCCTTCACCGGAATCAGAAACGCGCCCGGCAAACTTCGATAGATTCGGATCCTGCAGCAGCGCGCTGGCCGTTAGGTCCAGCAGCCAGGAGGCGATCACACTGCCGCGACGCCAGACCTCCGCGATGTCGCGCAGGTTCAGGTCGTACTGATACTGCTCGGGGTCACGCAACGGCGTGGTCTCAGCATCGGCCGCGCTCGCCTGCTTGCCGACATTGGCGGAGCGCAGGACGCCCAGCCCCTCGGCGTATGCCGCCATCACTCCGTACTCGATTCCGTTGTGCACCATCTTGACGAAGTGGCCCGCGCCATTGGGCCCGCAATGGAGGTAACCCTGCTCGGCAGTGCCGCCGATCTTTTCCCGGCCAACGGTGCGCGGAACGTCGCCCACCCCCGGCGCGAGCGCAGCGAAGATTGGATCGAGGCGTTCGATGACCTCATTCTCGCCGCCAATCATCATGCAATAACCTCGCTCCGGACCCCAGACCCCGCCGCTGGTGCCCACATCCACATAGTGGATCTTCCGCGGAGCAAGTTCCTTGGCACGTCGGATATCGTCCACGTAATAAGAGTTGCCCCCGTCGATGAGGACGTCCCCCACCTCGAGGTAGGGCAGAAGGTCAGCGATAGTTTGGTCAACAACTGCCGCTGGCACCATCAGCCAGACCGCTCGCGGCTTCGCAAGTTTTTTCACAAATTCTGCCAGCGAGGCAGTGCCGGTCGCCTTCTCCTTGACTAACTCACCCACCGCTTGCGGCGATCTGTCGAACACCACGCAGTCGTGACCGTTCTTGATGAGCCGCCGCACCATGTTGGCGCCCATCCTTCCAAGACCAATCATCCCAAGTTGCATCTCTATCTCCTGTATGGCTTCGTTACGCGGGAACGACGTTCTCGCGGTTTCGAAAATCTCGGAAGCCGGACTCAACCCTTGGCACCGTGCCTCGTCAGACAAATCACTGGCAGCGCTTCGCTTCTGCATGCATAGTTTTTCTGAAACACCGGATTAACGCATCACGAGATGCAGTGTTTTTTTGCTACCCCGGAAGGCTTGTAGGTACGTAACACTTTCGGGGTAGTTCTGCGATCCCCATGATCATTCCTCCGATGACGCCTAGGTTTTTAGAGGAAAGCAGGAACTCGACCGATCCGGTAAACCTTTACGGACTTGGTTTCGTGCGAAATGTAGAGAGCCCGCCCACTGGCCTTCAGCTGGGTTTGGCCGCCTACAAGTGTGCGCTCCGCTAGACCGAACGAGGTACCTGTCAGCACTCCTCTCGTGTTAGCAAGAAACACTGCATCTCGTGATGTGTTCTCGCAGCCATGGTGCGAAAGTTCGGATTGGAGAAACCCTCCTATTTCGTCATGTGCCTTACGCTTCGATCCTGCAGGTGCCTCCATGAAACACAGGGAGTGCACAGCCGATAGCGAAGTAAGGGCAGCTATCTGGAAGTCCTGACCAGTGAAACGAGCTACTTTTCTGCGGAGTTGAATCTTGCGCAAGCGCGACTGAGCGAACTCCAGGCCATGGTACAGCTGTATCAGGCCCTCGGAGGCGGATGGCAAGAGAGATAGACCAGAGTCGGGATGTTCAGAGTCCGCGTATCTGATTCATGCGTCGTATGCCTTGATGACCTTGTCGCCGCCCTACAGTAACAAGGGGCTTCCCAGCAGGGATCGCAGGGGACTTCCCTTCTACCATTCCCACGAAAACATCACCGTCGCCGCCCTGGGTCAGCGATTCGCCGTGTTGCTCCGCGCTACAGTGCGCATTTCTTTTTAAGTTGCGCGGGAATGTCCAAATGTGCTCGCCGGCATTGTATTTGCCCCAGAACGGTCGACCGGTTAGGAGGCGCCGATTGCGAATAATATCGGCCAGCTGTGGATAGGATTCACGACCTCACGACGGATCGCATACGCAAATACATCGACTCGCGGTTTGCTGAGAGCGCGGAAGCTGCAACCGATTGGAAATCACGCGATCTGAAATACGTTGGCCTGATCTTCAACGACATGCGGAGAACGGCGGTGCCGAACATGGTGCGGGCTAGAATCAGCGAGCGCGTTGCCATGACCATCCGCGGACACAAAACCAGAAGCGTATTTGATCGTTACCACATCGTCGCGCCGAGCGGTCTTCGAGACGCGGCGTGCAAACTGGAAACGAGTCAAAGTCTGGAACGCCAAGCGCTCGAAAAGTCCCGTGCGCCCGAGTTTGGGCAGACTTTGGGCATAGTGGCTAAAAATAGCACCAAAAATGAGGCAGCAGCTCGCCTGCAACTCACCGCTGCTGGTTTGCCTAACTGGCTAGCAGTGAATGGGTTGAGTGGTGCCCGGAGACGGAATCGAACCGTCACGTCCTGTTAGGGACCCGGGATTTTAAGTCCCGTGCGTCTGCCAGTTTCGCCATCCGGGCAGATAGTTATCTAATTGATTTTATTACTACTTAACTGCTCGGTCAAGTTGTCGGAGTCTTCGTTTTGACCCGAATTGCGCACCAATTGCGCACCAACTGCCTGACACCGCGCCTGCTGATTTTCAATTCGTGCTTGTTCCAACTTTTCAACTGCGTCAGGAATATCGGACTGCACAATGATCGAGTAGCGGTCGAAAACTGACCGAGTTTTCCAGCCGCCGATTTTCATAATGACACCTTCGGGCACACCGGCATTGCGCAAGTTGCGTGCGGCAGACCGGCGCAGATCGTGCAAGAGCAGATCAGGAACGCCAGTCTGCTTTGGTTAGCTTTTCCCAGGCCTTGCGAAAATCTAAGTTAGCGCTCCGGTTTTCCTGCACGTCCGAACTTACCCACGCTGGGGCAATGGAGACGACCGGCGTGGGGGGAGACGCCGGTCGCGCAGCCACAGTCCCGGCGAATTCTTCCGGCGTCAGATACCTCAGCGAGCTGTGTGGGCGCACGGTGTTGTAATCGATCCGCCAGGCTTCGATCACCTCGCACGCAGGCCGCAGATCCACGAACCAGTTCTGGTTCAAACATTCGTCGCGGAACTTTCCGTTGAAGCTCTCGATCAAAGCGTTCTGCGTGGGCTTGCCGCGATCGTGTTCTGCCGCTTTGCGCGGCGCGGCTGTGCATCGTAGATATGCTGGGGTGGATATTGATCATTCGAACGAGACGGGCGCCAGCGTCGCCTTAGGGTACGAGCCGGCGCCACTCCACGCCGTGGCGCGCCTCGACTCCTATCCCTGGTTGGTCGTCGGAACCGTCTGCATCGGCGCGTTCATGGGCCAGGTGGACGCCAGCATCGCCC
>JBEKWX010000375.1:0-3965 GCA_049512675.1 Terriglobales bacterium
CCAACTCGTCGCGCTCTATGTCGTTTCCTGCGCTGTTGAGTTCAATCTCGTTCTCCGACGTATCGGGCACTCGTCTTGCGCAAACTAGAATCTCCACATTCACCTCCACCGCTCACACCGCTTTTTGTTCCTCACGCACCATCTCTTGGTCCACCAGTTCCGCCAGATCGATGGCGGTCATCTTTCCTTCCAGCCCTGCAACTTTGATCGCATCTTCTATATTCACCATGCAGAACGGACATGCCGTTACGATCACATTGGCCCCGGCTTCCGCGGCCATCTGGACTCTCTTCACGCCCATGCGCTGCTCTTCCTTCGGCTCGTAGAACAGCATCAGTCCGCCGCCGCCGCAGCAGAACGACCTGTCTCTGGAGCGACTCATCTCCACTCGCTTCAAACCCGGGATGGCATCGAGCACGTCGCGCGGATCGTCATAAACCTGGTTGTGACGTCCCAGGTAGCAGGGATCGTGGTAGGTGTAAACTTTGTTTCCGTTTTCTACCGCATTGAACTTGATCTTGCCCGACTTCACTTCCCTGGCGATTACCTGGCTGATGTGCTCGACCACCGGCACATCTCTGTAGTCGTGTTTCAGCGCGTTGAAGGCGTGCGGGTCGGCGGTAACAATTCGCTTTACTCCGGATGCTTTGATCGCGTCCACATTGTGGTCGCGCAAGGCGGTGAAGAGCAGCTCTTCCCCGAACCGCCGCACTTCATGGCCACTATCTCTTTCCGCAGCGCCCAGGATCCCGAAATTCTCTCCAACGTGGTCCAGAATCTTCGCCGTCGCCCGCCCGATCGACTGCATACGGTCATCGTAGGAAGTAATACTGTCCACAAAATACAGCGTGTCGGCGCCGTTGCTTTTGCCCAGGATCTTGACCTGGCAGACTTGTTGAAATTCTTTGGCGTTCGCCCAGTCGGCCTTCTTTTTCTCCATCTTGCCGTAAGGATTGCCGCGGCTTTCCAGCGCCTTCAGCGGCTTTTGCAGCGACTGAGGCACGTTCCCGTCATCGATCAGGCCGCGCCGCAGATCGACGATCTTGTCGATGTATTCCACCAGCAACGGGCACTCTTCCTCGCAAGCCCCGCAGGTGGTGCATGACCAGATTTCGTCTTCAGAATAAAGGTGGCCAATCAACGGCTTGCTATTGCTACTACCAACGCCCGAGTGACCGAACATGGGATAGTGCTGGAAGGCGTAGTCTCTCGCCTTGATGGTGATGAACCTTGGCGACAAGGGCCTTCCCACCGCATTGGCCGGGCAGTTGTCCGAACACCGCCCGCAATCGGCGCAGGAATAGAAATCCAGCATGTGCTTCCAGGTAAAGTCTTCGAACGTCTTTACTCCGAAGGATTTCACCTGATCCAGATGTTCATCGCTCACGCCCCATCTCACTGGCTTCAGAATCTCGCGATCCAACTTGGCGAAGTAAACGTTGAACAACGAGGTTTCGACGTGGAACTGAATTCCAAAGGGCCGATAGCACAACAAAAAGTAAAAGGTCACTTCGTGGAGAAGATAGGCGCCGGCGTAAACCTTCCCGATAGTGGCCAAGGCAACTGGGAGAAGAGCGATCTGCAAGATCCACGGCAGCGACAGCACGGCCAAAGCTTCCACCGGTTGCGCTTGTTGCGCCTGACCGGCAACCTTTGCCGCGTCAAAGAGGCTGTCCGCCACCATCAGAATCGCGATCAACCCCAGGAGGAAGACGGCGTCGGCGGTGTGAGCTTTGCCGAACCGCGCCGGTACTTCATATCGCGCAGGTTTGAAGACCAGCCGGCGGATCACAGCAACTACCATGCAGAGGAAGACAACGGTGGCAGCGTAGTCCGTGATTACGCCGTAGATATCGCCGGCCCTTCCGGAAAGGCCCGGCATTACAAAATTCTGGGAGACGCCGACGATCAGCACCGCGAAGGCACGCATCGCCAGAAGAATGAAACCGGCAAAAATAAGAATATGTAAGGTCCCGGCGGTCTTGTAGCGCGGATGCTTCCACTGCCCTAACCAGAATTTGAAAACTTTTTGAAGCCGGGCCAACGGCTGGTCAAAGCGAAGATCGCGTTCCGCCCTTAACAGCGGTACCAGGCGCTTCGCCACGATGTAGGCAAAACAGGCAACTCCCAAAATATGGATGGCGAGGAAGAGCGTTCGCCCCGCGACCAACCAGGACGTAACCTGCGAAACGGACTGGATGCCTTCCACCATGGTGCTTGGCAGCTCCTAGTAGAATTACCTGGCCCAATCGAATTACCTTGCCCACTTGCTATACCCCCCGTGACCTGCATCACTACGCGATCATTTGCGTCAGGACATTCTCTTCATCCGTGGTTGGCGGTGCTTGTGCCAACTTGACGGGCAGGGGAGGGACTGTAAGCGGGATCGATACACGAACTGTCGCCGCCGGCTCGGGCGCGGGTTGCGATGCCTCCCGCGTCTTCGCCCGTACTTTCTTCCCGCTCTGGCGCGGCGGTTTGACCTCTTGCGTCTTTTCCCGTACTTTCTTCTCGCTCTTGCGCGGCGGTGTGACTCCAGCAGCTTCTCGCAACTCCTCGAAACTCGTTTCCAGAAAGGCCTCCAAACGCCGCAGATCGGGCGCGGCATGCACGTCTCCGCTGAACCCGAAATACACGGTGCCGTCGTAACTCAAGATGGCGCAGTTGACCGTCATCTCGCCGCCCACCGGCACATACGGATACCAGCGCAGCATCTTGTGGCCCAGCAGATAGAGCGGGTATTGCGGCCCAGGCACATTGGTGCACACCAGGTTGAAGGGCGTGATCGGCAATTGGCTCAACACCTTGCCAGCGACGGCTTGCATCGCAGTCGGCATCATGCCGATCAAGCCACCCGCCAGGCTGACTAGCTCCGCGGCATGCGAGCGCTTGAGAAACTCCGTTCTTTGATGCACCGCCGCCAGCAGTTTTAGCGGACTGCGAATATCCAGCGGAATGGTCACCGGAACCAGCGAGATGCGGTTCCCCAACTCGCCCGGACTGTCGCCGCCACGCAGGTTGACCGGGACCATCATCCGCAACAGTCGTCCCTTAACCCGCTCTCCATGCCGCTCCTGGTAGCGCCGGATGGTCGCAGTGACCAGCGCAAGAATGACGTCGTTCACGCTGGCCCCGCAGGTCTGCCGTATGCCTTTGACGTCCTCCAGCGGAATATCGGCCCACGCGACCTTCTGTGGTCCGCGGTAATTGACGTTGAACCGTATGCGCTCGGTGAACGCAGTGATCTCCGGGAGCAAGCGCGAGAACTCGTCTGGCGGCGCGAGGTTGCCGCCATTCGCGGCCGCTCGCTCTGCCATGTCCAGCAAGTCCGCCCAGCCGGAGAGAATCCGTTTCACAAAATCGCCGTAAGAACTCACCACGCCTTCCAGCAACGAATTGATGGCGTCGTGCGGCGGAGGCACGCGGAAGCGAATCTTCTTCTTGGGTAAAGGCGGCGCCACCGGGCTCGCGTCCAGGAGCTTGGTCATGATACCCACCCCGGCAATGCCATCGGCCATGCAGTGGTGCAGGCGCAGAATGAACCCGGTACGTTTGCCTTTCGGACCGTCGCCTTTCAGACCATCGCCTTTCAGACCGTGGACAAACGTTATGTCCCACAGCGGATGCTGCCGGTCCAGCACCTTGCTGACGATTTTTCCGGCCAGTGCCTTCAGTTCGGCGTCGGTACCGTGCTTCAGCGTCACCTCTTGTACATGGTTGCGAATATCAAAGTTGGGGTCGTTCTCCCAGCTCGGAAGACCAAGATTGAGCGGCGGCGCCACCACCCGCTTGAACAAGCGCGGAATCAGCGCCAGCTTCGACTCAATGAACTGGAGGCAATCTTTGAACCGGATCTCGCCCTCCAGCACGCTGACGCACGCCACATTGAGCGGCATGCCTTCCCGCTCCAGATGCAAGAAAACCGTATCCCCCCACGAAAGGCGGTTACCTTGTTGATGGTTCTG
>JBEKWX010000376.1:0-3964 GCA_049512675.1 Terriglobales bacterium
GCCGACAACACCGGTTCTGCCAGCCACCGCTTAGCCGAACAGAGAGAAGAAAAACTTGGCAGCGGCACTCGCAGCCGAAAAAGCCGTTCCGCTGACGTACTTTTTCAACACCCACAGGCGATAGCGCTCAAGATCCCTCACCTGGGGGGTCTGCCTGACAGTTAGCGACCCCATCCGACAGCATCGTGTGCAAGGTCAAGTCCTGGCTGTCACAACTTAGTCGTTCCCTTCGGGCGCGAACGTTACCCTAGTAACCTCCGGTAACCTGCCCGTGATCTAAACATAACGCGGCGAACGTCATATGATGCAGCGTGATGTCCAGGCCCCACATTTCGGCGCTGGTTTGCGGAGTTGGCCTGCTCGTGGCGTTTGCTCTGGCTCCGGCAGTGTTTCCCAACCCCTACTTTCGCGTGGCCATGGGAGACCTGACTCCACTACTGGCGATCGCGGCTGCCGTCATCGTCTCTGCCCGAAATGCCTTCGACAGCCGTGGGCATACACGCCTGTTCTGGAGTCTAATGACGGCGGGCCTGGCCATGTGGTGTTTCAACCAGGCCTATTGGGTGTGGTTTGAAGTGCTGGTTCGCAAGCCGGTACCCGACCCGTATTGGGGGGATGTCGTGTTGTTTCTGCACGTTGTCCCCATCATGGCGGCCGTGGCCATCCGTCCCCATCAGGCCGACGAACGCGAGGGGTTGTTGCCGAGCGCATTGAATGTCCTCATCCTGCTGGTGTGGTGGATCGCGGTCTACGCCTTCTTTGTTTTTCCCGACGAATACATCGTCACCAATATCGCGCTTTACAGCCCGCGCTGGAATCTGCTGTATGTGGTCGAAGGACTGATTTTGATTGCCGTGTCAGCGTCGGCATTTTTCACCAGTTCCGGATCGTGGCGCGGGCTCTATCGCAACATTTTTTTTGCCAGCGTTTTCTACAGCTTCGTTTCGGAAGCCATGAATGCCGCCTTCTTGCGCGGCGTGTACAAGACTGGCGGCATCTACGACCTGCCGTACCTTGCCTCTGGGCTGGGGTTCTTCTGGGTCGCGATGGCCGGGCGGCGCTGCCTTCGCGATACCCAGGTGATGCCTTCGGTCACACCTGCCAGTCGCCCGGTCGCTCCTCTGCTTGCGAAACTTGCCCTGCTCTCTCTGCCGCTCATGGGATATTGGGCACTATTCCTGAGCCAGGAGCAGCCTTATCTGCGCCAGGTCCGTTTTGCCGTGGCCATGGGCGGCGTCGCCCTCCTGGCCTTTGTCATTTTTCTCCAACAACAACTGCTGGACCAGAAGCTTCTGGATTTGCTCAAGCGTTCGCGCCGGAGCTTTGACAACCTCCAGCGGCTGCACGGAAGAGTGATTCAACAAGCCAAGCTGGCTTCGCTCGGAGAACTGGTCGCGCTTGCCGCGAGCGAACTGGAGTTCCCGCTCTCGGCAATCTTGAACAGCTCGGAACGGATGGCTGCGAGCAGCAACCTTAGCCGCGAGCAACTCGCCAACGCGCAGAAAATCGGCCAGCAAGCCCGGCGCACTCGCGAACTGGTCAGCGATCTGCTCAGCTTCGCGCAGCAGACTCCGGGAGAAAAAAGTCCTCTTGAGCTGAAGCCGCTTTTGCAGCGCGCCGTTCAAATGGAAGGATTCAAGCTCGAAAACAGGAACATCAGCTTGAGCGTGGAGAGCAAAGACAATGCCCCCGTGCCTCGCGTCTTGGGTAATTCCAACCAGCTCTTGCAGGCGTTTGTTCAGATCGTCGAAAACGCCGTGGACGCATTGCAGGAAATCGGTGGCGGGCGTCTGCAGATCTCGCTCTGGCGCGAAGGCGACGAAGTCATCGTCCAGTTCGCCGACTCCGGCCCTGGCCTGCGCGATCCCGAGCGCGTCTTCGATCCTTTCTACACCACCAAGCCGGTGGGCAAAGGCACCGGGCTCGGACTCAGCGCCACCTATGGCGTAATCCAGGACCACAGGGGACAAATCACCTGCTACAACCGCCCCGAAGGCGGAGCCGTATTTGAAATTCGCCTCCCCGCGCTCAAGATCGCCGCCCCGCTTGCCGAAGCGGCCCGGGTCTGAGGCCACCAGGTTTTCGAGGCGCTGACTCTACACTATCCACCACTGGCCACAATCGCATCGGCCACTCGTGCCGCATCCACCGCAAATCGCACATCGTGCGTCCGGATGATGTGCGCCCCTTTCAAGATCAAAACTGTTCCTGCAGCCAGCGTCCCGTAGAGGCGCTCGCTGACCTCCGCGTCTTTATTCTTGTCATCATTTTTGCCATCGCGCGCCAGCATGCGCCCAATAAATGACTTGCGTGACACTCCTGCCAGCAGCGGAAATCCCATCTGCTGCAGCTCGGCGAAGTGCGCCAGCAGCGGATAGTTCTCCTCGAAACGCTTCCCGAACCCAAACCCCGGATCCAGCACAAGGTGATCGCGCTTGATGCCGGCCAGGGTTGCCGCTTCCGCCCACTGCCGCAAGTCCCGCTTCACCATCAGCACCGGATCGCCAATTGGCGGCAACGACTGCCATTCTTCCGGCCGCCCGCGAGTATGCATCAGCACTGCTCCCACTTTGAGTTCAGCCAGCGTTTTCGCCATCTTCGGATCCCACCGGAACCCACTGACATCGTTGACCACCTCCGCCCCGAGCTCCACCGCAGCCCGCGCCACGCTTGCCTTGTAGGTATCGACACTAACCACCGCGTCGGGCCGTCGCCGCTTCAAATCGCGGATCACGGGCAGCACCCGCCCCCGCTCCTCTTCTTCGGAAACTGATTCCGTCGCGCCCGGCCGCGTCGACTCTCCACCCACGTCAATGATGGTCGCGCCCTCGTCCAGTAACTGCTCGGCGCGGACTACGGCCTTTTCGGCATCGATGTAGACTCCTCCGTCGGAAAACGAGTCGGGAGTTACATTCACGACGCCCATGATCAGAGTGCGCCGGCCCAACTCAAGGACGCGAGAGCCCACTTTCCACTGAAAAATCGCGCGCATGTTAGGGCTATTCTAGTGGAGCAAGGGGCGTCTCGCCCGTTCAGCAGTTTGGTGCAGCCGGGCGAGGGCGCCCGGCTCTCCACTAACAATCACTCGCTTGCGACACTAAAACGAGTGCATTTTCCCGGGTGTTACAATCCACTGCATGCTTCGCCGGCGATCAGTTGCGGCTCTTGTTCCCATCGTCGTTCTGCTGATCGCGCCGCTGCTGGCCGCACCCGGCCAATCTTTGCAGGTTCGGCCGTTAGCGGATCGGATTGCAGCAGTGCTCAGCGCCCCCGATCTTGCCCGCGGCTTCTGGGGAATCGAGGTCGTTTTTCTGTCTTCCGACAAAACGCCGGGCATAACGACGGGCACAACGTTGTACTCGCAAAACGGCGACAAGCTCTTCACGCCCGCTTCGAACACCAAGCTCTTCACCACCGCCGCGGCGCTGTCCCTGATCGGTCCCGATTACAAGTTCCGCACCACCGTCGAAACCACCGGCACGCTCGACCGCTACGGCCGCCTGAACGGAGATCTCGTTCTGGTCGGCCACGGCGATCCCAATCTCTCCGGACGCGAACTGCCCTACGATCTCAAAACCCAGCGCAACGACGATCCCATCCAAGCTCTCGAATCGCTGGCTGACGTGCTCGTGCAAAAAGGCGTGAAATTCATCGACGGCGACATTGTGGCGGATGACTCCTACTTCGCCTTCGAGCGCTATGGCGAAGGTTGGAGTCAGGACGACCTGGTATGGGCCGACGGCGCTCCCGTTTCCGCGCTCACCATCAACGACAACGTAGTCTTCGTCAACATTCTGCCCGCCGACCGGCCCGGCGAAAAGGCGTTCGTCAGCGTCAAGCCCTTCGCCGATTACTACCGGCTCGACAATCGCATCATCACCACTCCCGCCGGCACCGGACGCAAGTTCTTCGTCAACCGCGAGCCGGGATCGACCGTTCTTACGCTGTGGGGCAACATGCCGCT
>JBEKWX010000377.1:0-4665 GCA_049512675.1 Terriglobales bacterium
ACAGCTTTTGCCCAGCAGTATATTCCGGGCGCCGATACTCCCGAGAACAACCACTATGGCGAGCAGGCGATTGACCAGTACAAGCAAGTGCTGCAGGTCGATCCCAAGAACATCAACAGCATCAAGGGCATCGCCTATCTCTACCTGCAGATGAAGAAATTCGACTTGGCCAAGGAGTACTACAAGAGGGCTTCCCAGGCCGATCCCAACGATCCTGAACCTTATTACTCGGTCGCGGTCATCGACTGGACGCAAACCTACGTGCCGCGACAGGAAGAGCGCGCCAAACTCGGCATGAAGCCCGATGACTCTCTGCCGGCCAAGGACAAGAAGGTCTGTGCCACGATGAAGGAAACAAATACCGCCAACGTTCAGGAAGGTATCGATAACCTGAACAAGGCGCTGCAGCTTCGTCCCGATTATGACGACGCCATGGCCTACATGAACCTGATGTACCGGGAACGCGCCGATATCCAGTGCGATGACCCGGCCGCCCGCGCAGCCGATCTGAAGACCGCCGACGAGTGGGTCGACAAAACCATGGCTACCAAGAAAGCCAAGGCAGAAAAACAGCCGGGCGCAGGCGGCATTGTCATGGATCAGAACAAGTAAAGGCGCTGGTGTGAGGGCGGGAGACCTCGCGAGCCCTGAGCGAGAGCAAAACGCCAGAGATTTGCGGCATACACATCGCGCGCTTCCACAGGTAGAAGCGTTGCGGCACGGCGCGTTCAAGCAGACGTGTACAACCCAAGATGTTCAAGAAGATCCTGATCGCCAATCGCGGAGAGATCGCGGTGCGCGTCATGCGCGCCTGCCGCGAAATGGGGATTGCCACCGTCGCCGTCTATTCCGACGTTGACCGCGCCGCACTCCATGTCCGTACGTCCGACGAGGCCTACCACATCGGCCCGGCTCCTGCCTCCGAGTCTTACCTGCGGATGGACAAGATTCTCGACGTCGCGAAACGCTCGGGCGCCGAGGCGATCCATCCCGGCTACGGCTTTCTCTCAGAGAACGCGAAGTTCGCGCAGGCGTGCGCCGATGCGGGCGTGAAGTTTATCGGGCCCACTCCGCACTCTATGAGAATGATGGGATCGAAAACCAGCGCCCGTCAGGAGATGGAAAAAGCGGGCGTACCCTTTGTTCCGGGAACTTCGCGCGGCCTCGCTTCTCCCGAAGAGGGTGAAGAAGTCGCCGAGCGCGTCGGCTACCCCGTAATGCTGAAAGCCGCGGCTGGCGGCGGTGGCAAAGGCATGCGCCTGGTGCACACCCGCCAGGAACTTCGTTCCGCGCTCGAATCGGCGCAGAGCGAAGCGCAGCGTTCTTTCGGAGACAGCGAAGTCTATATCGAGAAGGCGATCGTCAATCCTCGCCACATAGAGATGCAGATACTGGCGGACGAGCACGGCAATACCGTCTGGCTCGGCGAGCGCGAATGTTCCATCCAGCGCCGCCATCAGAAAGTTCTGGAGGAGGCGCCTTCGCCGATTGTCGATCCCGATATGCGGCGGCGCATGGGGGAAGTGGCCGTCAAAGCCGCGCAGTCGGCCAAATACACCAATGCCGGCACCATCGAATTCCTGGTCGATCAGCAAAAAAACTTTTACTTCCTCGAAATGAACACGCGCCTGCAGGTTGAACATCCGGTCACCGAGTTGACCACCGGACTCGATCTCGTGCACCTGCAGATCCATATCGCGGCCGGCGAAAAGCTGCCCTTCACGCAGTCCGACCTGGCGATTCGCGGGCACGCCATCGAGTGCCGCATCTACGCCGAAGACCCGGACAACAATTATTTCCCCAGCCCGGGCAAGATCACGGTGCTGCTCCAGCCCTCGGGACCGGGAATCCGCCGCGACAGCGGCATGTATGAAGGCTGGAATGTTCCCATGGATTACGATCCGCTGCTCGCCAAACTGATTGGCTACGGAAGCGACCGGGAGCAGGCCATCATGCGGCTGGAGCGGGCGCTCTACGAATATTTCGTAGCCGGCATCAAGACCAACATTTCGTTATTCCAGCGCATCCTCGGCGATGCCGATTTCCGGGCCGGAAAACTCGACACCGGCTACCTCGATCGCCTGCTCGCGAAGAACGCCCAGGCCGCCACGGCGCGCGCACCGGAGCCCCAAATCGAAGCGCTCGAGACGATCGCCGCCATTGCCGCCGGCATGTTTGCCGTGCTCGATCCCGCTTCGCCCGTCAGCAAGAATGGGAACATCGGTGGGCCGGCTTCGGTTCCATCCAACTGGAAACAGAAGGGACGCTCGGAAGCGCTGCGCTGATCTTATGGTTTATGAAATTATGGTGGGCGGCAAACCGCACCGGCTTGAGCTGGAAAAAGCCGCCGGCGGATGGGAGTGCCGCTTGGACGGTCAAGCGGTCCCTATCGACGCATTAATCCCGCGCCGCGACGTGTTATCCCTCCTGGTCGACGGCCACGCTTACGAAATCAAGCGCGAGCAGACTGCCACCGATCTCCACATGTGGGTGGGGAGTTCGCGCTTCGTCGTTGAGTTGCGCGATCCGCGCTCCCTGCGCTCGCGCCAGAAAGCGGGAGGAGACGAGAAGGGCCCGAAAAAAATTCTTGCTCCCATGCCCGGCCGCGTCGTGCGTGTGATGGTCGGGGAAGATTCCCAAGTCGAAGCCGGCCAGGGCATTGTCGTAGTCGAAGCGATGAAGATGCAAAACGAAATCAAGTCGCCAAAAAAAGGAGTCGTGAAAAAAATATCGGCGATCCCCGGCGCGTCGGTGAACCCGGGCGACGTCTTAGCCATCGTGGAATGAAGCAGTCTAATGAGTCTGGGATATCCCTTACAAGTAACATTGCTTACTAAAGGATGGACCGCTAGAGTTATCGCAGCGGTAAACCGCTGCGCCACCCAAAGTCAAATGCAAGCCCGGGTTTTCAGCAAACTCTGAAGGCCAAAACCGTTCCGCAGCCTCAGCACTTAGGTCATCTCTAACCACCCTTGCGCCGCGCGTACCATGGAAGGCAGCGACAGATAGAACCGCAACCGCGGGAGGTCTCTTCGTGAAGCTGCAGCGCGTTATCAGTTTCGCAACCCTGGCAATCTCGATTCTTACGCTCGTCCTCGTATTAAAACGGCCCGCGCCGGTTGCGCCCGCGGCCGCGCCGGCTGCGGCAGCCGCCAATGCGCAGTCCTTTCAGGAGAAGGTGAACCAACTGACGCAGCCCAGGGTGCAGGGAGAAGGCGAAAGCGAAGTCCGTATGAATTCGGGAGAATTATCGGCTGCGCTCGCGCAAGCTGCCGGGGTGCTGCCCGCAACCACGGCTGCGCCCGCGAATAGTTCTACTAGCGCTCCCTCCAGCTCTTCGCCAGCAGGCCCTGCAACGGAGTTCCCCGGCGCGGTTCCGAATATCAAGGATTACCAGGTCTCCATGGATGGAGACATCGTGCGTGGTCAATTTCTCACCCAGATCGCCGGCAAAGATGTCTACCTCACCCTGGCAGGACATCTCGGCGCCAAAGATGGTTACGCCACTTTTGATGCCACCGAGGTCAAGGTCGGCGATCTCTCCGTACCTGTATCGCTGGTCAACGAGGTGTTGCAGAAAAAACTTGCGGAGCAGCGCGATCAGCTCAAGCTGCCCAATAATGTGAAAGACCTCAAAGTCGAAAACGGCGAACTGGTATTCGTCGAGAAATAAGCTTCGGGTCTGTCCTCTTTGCTCCTTGTGGTTAAGAAGTTCGGGAATTCATTACCACAGAGGACACAGAGGAGCACAGGGGACTTAGCTGGAATAGCCCCGGCAGAAATTGCCTGACACCTACGAAATCCTCCGCTTGTAAAGCAAAATTTGCCGCTCGCGCTACACCATGGTTTCCTTCCCACAGAGCCTTCTAATCTCCGTCTAATCGCTTTCTAACCGCATCCGTTTCAAATCGGCGATATGACGAGTTTCCCGATCCCACCCAACTATCCTGACCGCATCCTTCCTGACCGCATCCTCCGATTTGCGACCCGACCATCGGCGGCCGGCTTCCGTTGCGGCGCAGGTGGGTACGTGAAATAGCGTACCGTAACATCTTCTCCGATGTAATCAAAGTCGTTCGTCCCTACCTGCACACGCCGGACCCTGGGCCTCGCAGGCCTCGGAACTTTCACGGAAGCCAACGCGGGCTGGACAGCGGACGTGGCTTTCTCCGGGGCCTGTTCGAGCGGACCATCAAACTTCTGCACTGTAGCGAGGGATTCGTCCAGTTCGCGGCGCAGCTTGGATGCGGCCTGGCCCAGCGCGTCCAGTACCTTCTCCTTGGACGCCGCCGTCACCTGCTCCTGCGCCAACGTGTCTCCGCTCTGGCAATCTACCGCCTTCAACCCCAGCACATATTTGCTGCCCAGACTGCCAATCGACCCCGCAAGGTAGGCTTTGCTGCCCGCGCGCTGGCAAAGCTCGCGGGTCACGCCGGGCGTGAGTTTCGTGTCCGCAGGACGGGTCATCAATTTCAAGGTCTCCGCGACTTGCTGATCTGAAAGCAAATTCAAGAAAGGCGATTGCCTTAGAGAGACGCTGAGCGCCGTCTTCAGCGTGTCGTTGAAGATTGCATCGCCGGTGTTGTTGGCAAAATCGGCGAGAACGATGGTGTCCTTGTCGGTCAGGCGCTTCGCTTGCTCGTGCGAACGATAGTAAAACCCACC
>JBEKWX010000378.1:0-3941 GCA_049512675.1 Terriglobales bacterium
AAAGGCGCCAAGGCGATCGTGCTGAACCTGGGCGAAGTTCAGTACGTCGACAGTTCTGGAGTCGGGGAGTTGGTCAAGGCGCACACCACGATTCGGAACCAGGGTGGGCAATTGAAACTCACCAATCTGAACAAGCGAGTACATGATTTGCTCGAACTGACGAGGCTATCCGCCGTTTTCGATATTCAAAAGGACGAGACGAGTGCGATCAAATCCTTTGGCGGATCGCAAGGGGCGGCATAGCGCACCCGTTTCTTGAGGCGTTTATCGGTAGGTTCTCCGCGGGGAGGGCGAGCAATTACTCCTGAAAGGGACTTACAAAGACGAGCTGAAACCGGTCAAGGCGAGGACATCATGGCGAAATTCTTTGCGGTCACCATTGTCGTAATCGCGATCCTATCCGCGATTCCCATCCTGCGACACACCTGGGTGGCGCCGGAGGACATCTCGACCCATGGAGCGCTGATCGATGAGCAGATGTCAGAAACCATGGCGGAAGCTGGAATCTCTTTTCTCGCCGCCCAGTTCGTTTTGGCGTTTTTCATCTGGAAGTTCTCCAACCCTGGCCCCGATGCCAAGATTAAGAATTTCCCCGGCGGCGCCAAGGGTTTGGTGATTGCCGCCTTACTGGTCGTTGGGATAGAAGTCTTGGCCCTCGGAATTTTCGGAGTGAAGGCATGGGCCAACGTGTATCTCACGCCGCCGTCGGCCAATGCCATGCCGATCCAGGTTCAAGCCGGACAGTTCGCTTTCTATTTCCGCTATCCAGGTCCCGATGGAACCTTCGGCGCCCTGCACCCGGAACTCATTAACGAGAGCACGCAGAATTACTTTGGTCTCGACCTCGACCATGATCAGGATGCCAAAGATGACATCGTGACCGCCGAGATGGCGATTCCGGTGAACAAGGAAATCCATCTGCTCATGCATTCGAAAGATCTTGGGCATTCTTTCTATGTGCGGGAGTTGCGGGTACAGCAGGATTTTGTTCCCGGCTTGGATGTTTCTCTGCAC
Organism: Terriglobales bacterium; assembly: GCA_049512675.1. Lineage (GTDB taxonomy): Bacteria > Acidobacteriota > Terriglobia > Terriglobales > Acidobacteriaceae > Acidiflorens. Next base: position 1,015 of record JBEKWX010000378.1, read on the forward strand.
TTCACCGCCACTAAGGTCGGCAAGTACGAAATCGTCTGTACTCAGCTTTGTGGGCTGGGACATTACAACATGAAGGCATACCTGGAAGTCATGTCGCAGCAGGACTTCGATGACTGGCTGAAGAAGGAAGCGGCCATGCAGTAGCTCTTCCGGTCCGCGATCGCACACCGGATCAAGACAAATCTTTTGAGGTGAGGAAATGCACGACGTAGCAGCGCACGCGGCGCATCACGCTCCTCCGACAAGTTTCATTCGCAAGCACGTCTTCAGTCTCGACCATAAGGTGATCGGCAAGCAGTATTACGCGTTGGCCCTGGTCGCCGCTCTTTCCGGAATGGTGCTTTCCTGGTTCATGCGCATTCACCTGGCGTGGAACAATACCCCGATCCCCGGCCTGCAATTGCTTTCGAAAACCGGCGCTCCGGGCGGGGTGATGACCCCAGAGTATTACCTGCAATTGATGACCATGCATGGCACCATCATGGTTTTTTTTGTGCTCACGACCGCTCCTTTCGCGGCCTTCGGTAATTTCTTCCTGCCCATCCAGGTAGGCGCCGAGGACATGCCCTTCCCGCGATTCAACATGATGTCGTTCTGGGTCACGTTCACGGCTTTTCTGGTCCTGATGTCGTCGTTCGTGCTCGGCGATGGACCCACGCTGGGTGGCTGGACCCAATATGCGCCGCTCAATGCGGTGGGCTCGGTTGCGGGTCCAGGCCAAGGCCTGGGTGTGGTGCTTTGGGCAGCTTCCATTGGGCTGTTTTGTGTGGGCCAGTTGCTGGGCTCACTAAATTTCATCACCACCACGCTTGATCTCCGGGTCAAGGGCATGAGCCTCCTGCGCCTCCCGCTCACCGCGTGGGCATGGTTTATTACCTCATGCATGGGGCTGACGGCATTTGCCGTGTTAATGCCGGCATGTATCCTCGTTATTCTGGATCACGTGGCCGGGACCAGTTTCTTTGTCGCATCGAATCTGGTGATCAATGACCAGGTGCAGCCGCACTCGGGCGGATCGACTCTGCTATGGCAGCACCTGTTCTGGTTCTTCGGACATCCCGAAGTCTATATCGCAATCGTGCCCGGCATCGGCATCGTCTCCCACATCCTGGTTACCAATATGCGCAAGCCGATGCTGAGTCATCGAACACTGATCTATTCCATGGGCGCACTCGCCGTCCTTAGCTACATGGTCTACGGGCATCACATGTTTGTCAGCGGGATGAACCCGTTCTCCTCGCTGGCGTTTTCTTTCCCCACGCTGGTCATCACCATCCCGTCCACCATCATAGTGCTGGTCCAGGTCTTCAGCCTGTATGGTTCCAAGCTGCGTATCAATTCGGCGTCGCTGTTTTCCTTGGGCTTTATTTCGATGTTCGTCGCCGGAGGCGTGAGCGGCTTCTTCCTGGCTCAACCATCGATCGATATCATGCTCCATGCAACTTACTTTGTGGTGGGCCATTTCCACCTGGTGATGGGCGTCGCTGCCATGTTTGGCATCTTCGCGGCAACTTACTTCTGGTTCCCCAAGATGACCGGACGAATGATGAACGAGACACTGGGAAGAATTCATTTCTGGCTAAGCTTCGTGGGCGCCTATTGCATCTTTATGCCTTTCCATTACCTGGGGATGGCCGGAAATGTGCGCCGCTACTCGACGTTCACGGATGACTACCTGCAGCCGCTGATTCCGGTGCACCAATTCATCACCGTCGCTGCTCTCGTTACTGGTGCGGCCCAGCTTATTTTTGTCTACAACCTGATTCACAGCCGGTTCTGGGGCAAGCCGGCACCGGATAACCCGTGGGAAGCCACTTCGCTGGAGTGGAGCACGGCTACGCCTCCGCCTTTCGACAATTTCGGCGGTAAGCATCCGGTCGTTTACCACGATCCCTATCAATACGGAGTAAATAGCTCGGTTGGTGACTACGTCATGCAGGCTTCACCCGAGCAAGTCAAGACGGAACACGATGAGAAGTAACTCGCAAAGATAACTCGTAAACAGCCATCTGAGGGGAGTTTCAGTCGTTATGGCAACTACAATACATCAACCGCCACAAATCGATCCGCGCCGTTTGCCCGATCAAGGGCAGTCGGGAGATGGCGGTTGGAGAAGCCTGGTACCGGCCGATGGTGACCTGCGTGTGGCGCTGGACTACTCGCCGCCCCCGTCTTCGACTGCCATTTGGGTAGTGCTTTTCGCCATTACGATGATGTTTGCCGCCCTTACCAGCGCACTGATCGTTCGTAAAGGCTCGTCGCTCGACTGGAAGACCTTCACGCTGCCGTCGATCCTCTACTTCAACACTCTTTTGCTCCTTGCCAGCAGCGTGACGCTGGAGGTCGCGCGTCGCCGCGTCGCCCTTTTCATGGGCGGCATGAAAAGTCAGGTCGAGGACCCCGCACGCTGGCTCTACATAACGTTATTTCTCGGCCTGCTTTTTGTGGGTGGTCAGTATGTCGCGTGGTCGCAACTGAGGGCCGAGGGGCTCTATCTGGCCACCAATCCGAGCAGCTCTTTTTTCTATTTGCTTACGGCTATACATGCGCTACACGTGCTGGGCGGGTTGGGTGGACTGATCTATGTCATTCGCAGGCTGAGTAAGTCGGCCCTACTGCGGAGTCAGCTGGTTGCGACCGCACGTTACTGGCACTTCATGGGCATTCTTTGGCTGTACCTGCTGTTGCTGCTTTGGGTGAAACTTTAGCCGACTCGGCGATTAGGAGGGCGCGGTGAGCCAAGCGGATTTAACCATGGAAGGACACACGACAGCTCTTACGGTAGGACCAGCGTTTTCGATTCCTACAAAAAAGCTGGCGATGTGGCTGTTCATTATCGCCGACACCATGACGTTTGCGGCGTGCCTGGTGGCTTATGGATTTCTGCGCAACGGGACGCCCAACTGGCCCAGACCGTTTCACAGCAT
>JBEKWX010000379.1:0-3934 GCA_049512675.1 Terriglobales bacterium
CACATACAAATCCCATAGTCCCCGGGGGCGGCTTCCTTCAAGTCGCTGTATCTGAAGCGCCCCTACACACCGTCTAAACCCAGATCTCCGCTCGAGGGCGCTTCAGATACAGCCCTAAGACTACTCGTTACCTATCTGCCCCGTACCCGCTGGGAATACTAGCGAAGTAGTTGTCGAGCGCGCGGCTGGTCGATCTGCGTCCGCAGGCCCGCTCCCAGCCAACTTTAGTTCCGTTTTCTGAATCATTTGCGACCACAAGGAATCCGGATCCGAATTGAAAACCGTGCTGGCATCCGCCGGAAAAATAAACCACGCGCCCAGTTCCACCTCCTGCCGCAGTTGATCGTTAGTCCATCCCGCGTAGCCCAGATAAACATGAAAACCGCTAGGGTCAGATCGAGCCGAGATGGTCTGTTCGAAGAGGGTCTTCGTGGAAATCAGGTAAACCCCACCGAAAATGTGCTCAGCTCCTTCGAGCTTCGCCGGCGACCGGAGCAACGCAAACACCGCTGGAGTTTCTACCGGACCTCCGAGATAGACTCGGTCTGAAAGGTCTTTTGCCGCTTTGATCCCCTCAAGCACTCGTGAAAGCGGGACATCTGTGCGCCGGTTGAGAATCAGTCCGACCACACCTTCGGCATCGTAGTGAACCAGCAGGACTACCGTCTTAGCGAAATGCGGATCAGCGAGCCCCCGGCTCGCCACCAGCAACTTTCCAGCACCCAGATCCTTGGCGTTCTTGGACTGGACCGGTAGAAAAACGGTCGTCCGGGTTTCGTTTTTCGCGCGGAATGCCTTGACCCAGCTCGATCGGCCTAGCCTATTCGCGGGCGGGCTCATGTACGAGAGCGACCCATCGGGGACAAGCGCCGGATCTTGCGGCCGCGAATTCGGCGTCGGTACATCAAATCCCTTGATCTGAACGTTTAACCTTCCCACCGCAACGAAAGCAATAGTCGTGGCCAGCATTGTGAAAAAGCACAGTTTGCGTAGAGACATGTTTGCTCTCCTCACTGGGAATCACGTCCTTTGTTGCGAATGCCCTGGCACGCCAGTGAAATTATAGTCAATAGCCTGCGGGCGCTGACGACTGGCATGCCTCCGGCTGAGTATTTGGGGTTGAAGTGGCAAGACGTCGATTGGGTCCGACAAACGATAGGCGTTTGTTCGCAGCCTTCAGGACATGCTAGCCCCGCTTTTACGCTGGAATACGTCTTGAAACGCCTTCCCTCCTGGCCATGTCTTACGGACCGAGTCTGGTTCCCATCGGCAGCATCACCGTTTCTTAAGGAGCGCGGGCCAGTTGAATCCGAAGAAGTAGATTGACGAGTCAATTGGGGATCAGCGCGGAACTATTTCCGGCCAAGCGTCGTATACGATCACAGTGTGGACTGCACAGACCCTACAACGACGAAACAGGGGGTTCCGCGGAGGAACTTCCAGAAGTTTGCCGCCTCGCGAGTCGGAGAAAAACTCAGGCGTCACGGCACGGCGTTCCGCGACCCGGCATTCGAGGCTCTGGCAGCATTACGTGCCCACAAGCTGCGTTCTGCGCTGACGCTGCTGGGCGTTACTTTGTCGGTGTCGGTGCTCATCCTGGTCGTGTCGGTTATCACTGGGGCGAACCTTTACATTGAGCAACGCGTTGCCAATCTCGGGTCCAATGTCTTTCTCGTGCTCCGCTTCCCCGTCATCACCAATCAGCAGGACTTCCTCAAAGCGATGCGTCGCAACCGGTATGTCACCTGGGAAGACTACGAGGCTCTGCGGGATGGCATGAGGCTGCCTCGCGCGGTTGGACTGGAGACGCGAACCAACGGCAAGGTCCGCCTGGGAACACAAGCGTTGGACGACATTAATATCCGTGGGGTGACAGCGAACATCGCGGATATGGATGTGGAGGAGGTCGAAACCGGCCGCTACATAACCGATGCCGACAATGCAGGCAGAGCGGAGGCCGCCTTTATCGGACAACAAGTCGCCGGCAAGCTGTTCCCCACGGTCGATCCCATCGGCAAGACGATTTACGTCGATGGCCGCGGCTTCCTGGTGGTCGGCGTAGCCAAGCCGATTGGGACGGTCCTCGGGCAATCCCAGGACAATTTTGTCTACATCCCGATTCGCACGTTCTTGAAACGCTATGGCGAACACGGGCAGGGACTGGATTTGGCCATCAACATCCAGGCGCGCGGTCCGGAGTGGATGCGGGAGACGGAGGATGAAGCCCGTACCATGATGCGCGGCCGCCGCCATCTCGATCCCATGGCCGATGACAATTTTGGCATTCTGGCGTCTGACACAATTATGGGCCTATGGAAGAACCTGACTGGCGCCATCGCCGCGACCATGGTTGGAGTGGTTTCGGTGTTCCTGATCATCGGTGGCGTGGTGATCATGAATGTGATGCTGGCCAGTGTCACGGAGCGTACCCGCGAGATTGGCGTGCGCAAATCGATGGGAGCGCGAAGACGCGACATCCTCATGCAGTTCGTGGTGGAATCGGCGGTGATGGCAGCCGTGGGAGGCGCGATCGGCATTGCCATTGCCTATCTCCTCTCCACCCTGGTGAGAGTGCTCACCCCGGTGCCATCCCAAGTACCAATCGGCGCTGTGATTCTGTCGCTGGCGGTATCGACGGCCGTGGGATTGTTCTTTGGATTGTACCCGGCACACCGGGCTTCCAAGCTGGATCCCATCGAGGCCCTGCGCTTTGAGACTTAGAGGTGAGTCCTTAAAGAGGTTTCAACCATGCAGATTGAAATCAGCGAAAGCACGCGTATGGCGTTTGATTCTCTTCGCCAGCACAAGGCGAGATCGCTGCTGACTGTCTTGGGCGTGGTCATCGGGATCATGGCCATGGTCGCCGTAGCCTCCATCATGGTCGGTTTGGACCAGGATATTCGCGGGTTTCTCGATCAATATGGCACCGACACGCTGTTTGTTTTTCGCTGGGACTTCGGTTTTCGAGGCAACCTCACCGCGGAAGAACGCACCCGCAAGACTCTAACCTACGAAGACACCATGGCGATTCGGGATGAGTGCCCCGACGTCAAGGACGTGACGGTGGAGGTCTCCCCACGGTTGGAACCGGGTCAGCCCATCACCGTAGTGCCCGCACGATACAAACGGAACGAGGTCTACGGGATTCAATTAACGGGTACCATTCCGTCCTACGAATGGGTCTACAACGCGAACCCCGAGAAAGGTCGCTTCTTTACCGAAGCGGAAGACCTGCATCACATGGATGTAGCGGTGATCGGTCACGACTTGTCTGAAGGACTGTTTCACGAGGAGGACCCGCTGGACAAGTCCATCGAGGTCGGAGGAGCTTTCTACCGGGTCGTGGGCGTTCTGGAAAAGCGTAAAGGCCAGTTCTTTAAAGATGAATCGGCGGACAAAGTTGTGGTGGTGCCGTACGGGGCGTACCACAAACATAATCCGCAGGACGACGAACACTTCATTGGCGCACAAGCGTATCCGGGTAGAAAGGCCCAAGCTGAGGACGAAATCATCGGCCTGCTGCGGCGGCGCAGACGTGTGGCGACCGATAAGCCGAATAATTTCGCGATTTCCAGTTCGGAGGAGCTTGCGCGCCAGTTCCGTCAGATCACGGGAGCGATTGCCATTGCAGTGGTCGTGATCAGTTCCATCGGGCTCCTTATCGGTGGAGTTGGAGTGATGAACATCATGCTCATGTCGGTCACCGAACGCACGCGCGAAATCGGAGTGCGCAAGGCTATCGGCGCCCGACGCCGAGATATCGTTCGCCAATTCCTCACAGAAGCCATCACCCTGACGGGCATTGGGGGAACCATCGGTGTCTCACTGGGAGCGGGGATCAGCTTCTTGATCAATAAGCTATTGCCAAGTTTGCCTTCGGCGGTGCCGCTATGGTCGGTCATCGCTGCTGTAACAGCCTCGATGAGCGTCGGGC
>JBEKWX010000380.1:0-4566 GCA_049512675.1 Terriglobales bacterium
AATGCCAAAAAGGCCTACGACTTGCGCGACCGCGTCAGCGACCGCGAGAGGTACCGCATCTCGGCGTTCTACTTTCAATACGTCACGGGCGAAGTGGAAAAGGCCACAGAAGCCTACGAACTATGGGCGAAGAGCTACCCGCGGGACCTGGTGCCGCACATAAATCTCGGTGTTATCTATAGCGCTCTGGGCCAATTCGATAAAGCCATCGCGGAAACCGAAACGTCGTTGCGGCTGGAACCCTCGATCGTTGCCTATGGGAACCAGGCGGGAAACTACATCAACGTCAATCGGCTCAAGGACGCCCGGCAGATGATCCAGGAAGCACAGCAGAAAAACTTTGATGGCCTTGTCATTCGGTTCAATCTGTATGTCTTGGCATTTCTGTCCGGGGATACAGCCGAAATGGAGCGCCAGGTGGCATGGGCGGCGGGCCGTCCCGGTGAAGAAGATCAGATGCTCAACACCCACGCCGACACTCAGGCCTACTATGGCCGCCTGGAAAAAACGCGCGACCTCGCCCGGCGCGCCGTCGATGCGGCCGTGCGCGCGGATGCCAAGGAAACCGCGGCCCAGTGGCTCGCTTATCAGGCGGTGCGCGAGGCTGAACTGGGCAACGTCACTGCGGCCCGGCAAGCCATCGCCCGCGCCTTGGCGCTGGCTCCGGGGCGTAACGTCAAAGTCGTCGCCGCTTTGGCGCTGGCACGCACCGGCGAGACTGCTCAATCCAGAACCATCCTCGAAGCGCTCGAAAAGTCCGACCCCACCAACACTTATCTCAAGGTGTACTGGTTCCCGCGATCGTAGCGCTCGAGGCCTCCCTGCCCTACGAACTCGGAGGGCCTCCTCCCGGAATCGCAATATATCCCCCGTACATTCGCGGCGTGGCCTATCTCGCACAGAAGAATGGTCCCGCAGCAGCCGCCGAATTCCAGAAGTTCCTCGACCATCCCGGAGTCGTGCAGAACTTCCTGCTCGGTTCGCTCGCCCATCTCCAACTCGCCCGCGCCTATGCCCTCTCTGGCGACACCGCCAAAGCGAAGGGTGCCTACCAGGAATTCTTCACCCTCTGGAAAGACGCCGACCCCGGCATCCCCATCCTGAAGGAAGCCAAGGCGGAGTACGCGAAGCTGCAATAACCTCTTTTTCACCTGAGGCTGCGGAAAAGACCCAACCTTCATCGCAGTAGAACTACCTTCATTGCGGGTCCCGATTCTCAACGGTAGCCCGGACAAGTTCCACCAGTTCAGTGACAACCGCATCCGGCAGTTGCTCATGTGTCAGGCTCTCGCATAAGGCGGTGAGATCGACCAGCCGCGCAAGTTTTCGCCAGTTCCGCGGCAGCCTCCCGCCAGCGTGCAAATAGCCGTCCGAGAAATGTGGTTCAGCAAGAGGGCGCGAAGCCCGTTCATAGCGCAGAAAATGGCCGAGGTCCAGCCAACGGAGAACCGGAAACCGCAAACTCCCAGTCAAGAACTGCCACTACAACCCACCGTCCCCCGACGCTTCGTACCAGCAAGTTCCGCTTGCCGAAATCTCCATGGACAAGGCATGCCTCTTCGTCCAGATCGGCCAACCGCGGCGCCCGCGACCAAACTAAAGCCCGTGTGTCATCCCGCAAATCCGCTGGCATGCGCTGTTGCAGGTGCGTCGATGCGAGGCACAAATCAATAAACCGGGGAATCCGATCCGCACCCTCCAACAGGGGCGCTGCGACGTTCGGTCCCGGAGCCAGCCATCCCGGCTTCGAGAAGGTAGTTCGTCCGATGGAGGCCAGAGTTTCGCCCGCGGAGCGGGCCGCCTGGGCAATCGCCTCCGTATCGCCGCTTCGTGTTAGCTCACGGAAGCTGATTCCTTCCACATAACGCATGAGTGTAAACGGTGGAATGTCCTCCCAGCCGCGCGCTTCCGCGTGAATCACCTCTGCAAGCGGAACCGATCCCCCAAGCAGCCCCATCACGTCGACCTCTTTCTGGCAGAGTGAAGCGTCGTGCTCATAGATGCGGAGCACGATTGACTCGGGTGCGCAGTCGAGCCAGAGCTTGAAATTCGCATTCCGCCAACCGTCGGCCAGCGGCTGCATGTCGATCACATGGCATCGCGGAAACGCGGTTTGAACGATCCGTTCCAAGAGCCGCGGGGCCAGCGTGCGGCGCGGTTCCGCTCGGAGCCAGCGCCATTCACGGGGAGCGCCATCGACCATGTTACCGCCGCACCATGTTGGCGCCCATCCTTCCAAGACCAATCATCCCAAGTTGCATCTCTATCTCCTTTATGGCTTCGTTACGCGGGAACGACGTTCTCGCGGGTTCCGAAAATCTCGGAAGCCGGGCTCAACCCTTCGATTTCCGGTAATAAGTGATCAGGTTGTTGGTTGAACTGTCGTGCGCTAGCGTCGGTTCAGTTCTGCTCTCAAGTTCAGGGATGATGCGTTGCGCCAGCACCTTCCCCAGCTCGACGCCCCATTGGTCGAACGAATCGATGTTCCAGATTGCGCCCTGGGTGAACACCGAGTGTTCGTATAGCGCCACCAGTTTGCCCAGGCTCTCCGGCGTCAGGCGTTCAGCGAAGATCGTATTCGAAGGACGGTTGCCTTCGAACACCCGGTGCGGAACGAGCCACTTCGGAGTGCCTTCCGCCTCGACCTGCTCAGGAGTCTTGCCGAAAGCCAGCGCCTCGGTCTGCGCGCAAACGTTGGCAATCAGCATGTCGTGGTGTCGGCCCAGTGGGTTGAGCGGCTTCGAAAAAGCGATGAAGTCGCACGGGATGAGCCTCGTCCCCTGGTGAATTAATTGGTAGAAAGAATGTTGCCCGTTGGTTCCCGGCTCTCCCCAATAAATCGGACCTGTCGCGTGAGCCACCCTCTTCCCCTTGAGCGTGACATGCTTGCCATTGCTCTCCATCGTCAGTTGCTGGAGGTAGGCGGGGAAGCGCTTCAGGTATTGTTCGTAGGGCAACACCGCCACTGTCTGCGCCCTAAAGAAATCGTTGTACCAGATCGCCAGAAGCCCCATCAGCACCGGCAGGTTTTGCGTGAAGGGAGCAGTGCGGAAGTGTTCGTCCATCTGATGAAAACCGTTCAACATCGCCTGAAAATTCTCCATGCCAACGGCGACCATGGTCGAGAGACCGATGGCCGAATCCATTGAATATCGTCCGCCGACCCAGTCCCAGAACTCGAACATGTTAGCGGCATCGATCCCAAACTTCGTGACCTCTGCCGTATTCGTCGAGACCGCGACAAAATGTTTCGCAACCGACTCTTCGCCGCCGCCCAATCCAGTCAGAGACCAGGCGCGAGCCGCTTGGGCATTCGTCATCGTCTCCAAGGTCGTGAACGTCTTCGAGGAGATGATGAACAGCGTTTCCGACGGATCCAGATCACGGACGGCCTCCGCGAAATCGGTGCCATCGACGTTCGAGACAAAGCGAAACGTCATAGTTCGATCGCTGTAATGCTTCAGAGCCTCGTAGGCCATGACCGGTCCCAGGTCCGAGCCGCCAATGCCGACGTTGATCACGTTGCGAATGCGCTTGCCAGTGTGCCCTTTCCACTCACCGCTCCGCACCCGGTTGGCGAACCCCGCCATCCGGTCGAGCACGGCATGTACCTTGGGCACGACGTTTTCTCCATCGACTACGATGGAGGCGTTTCGCGGCGCGCGCAGCGCCGTGTGTAAGACCGCTCGCTTTTCCGTGCGATTGATTTTGTCCCCGCGAAACATGGCGTCGATTCGTTCTTTCAAATCAGATTCCTCAGCCAATCGGACCAGCAACTGGAGGGTTTCACCCGTGATTCGATTCTTCGAGTAATCGAGATAAAGGCCCAGAGCCTCGGCAGTCATTCGTGTACCGCGCTCGGGATCCTCTGCAAAGAGCTGTCGCAGGTGTAACTCCCGGACCTTCTTATAATGCGATGCGAGGTCCTTCCATGCGCGGCGTTTAATCGCGGGGCGTTTGGTTATTGCTTCTGCGCGTGCTGCCATTTTCGTTCTCCTTTCCCTTGTTAGTTAGACTCAATTCGCTAATTTTCATTGCCGCGCTCCCGCACTCAGCGCGTTGTTCACCATCTCCTGCGCTTCGCTTACGATTGCAGTTAGATGAGCCTGGCCTTTGAAGCTCTCAGCGTAGATCTTGTAGATGTTTTCCGTGCCGGAGGGGCGGGCCGCAAACCACCCGCTGGCTGACACTACTTTCAGGCCTCCGATAGGGGCGCCATTGCCGGGAGCCTTGGTTAGCTTGGCAGTGATCGGTTCGCCCGCCAGATCCGACTCTTTTACTGCGTCCGGTGTGAGCATCTGCAATCTTGATTTCTGCTCGGGAGTCGCCGGCGCATCGATGCGCGTGTAGCAAGGGGAACCGAACTCGGCCGTCAGTTCAAGATAGTGCTCGCCGGGATCCTTGCCGGTGCGCGCAGTAATCTCCGCTGCCAGCAGGTCCATGATTGGCCCATCTTTGTCCGTCGTCCACACGGTGCCGTCGCGGCGCAGAAAACTCGCTCCAGCGCTCTCTTCACCGCCGAAACAGCACGAACCGTCGACCAGACCGGGCACAAACCACTTGAAA
>JBEKWX010000381.1:0-3914 GCA_049512675.1 Terriglobales bacterium
AACTCCTCACCCCCCGACAGGCGCATAATTGAATCGGCGCCGACCCGCGGCGCAATGCTTCGACCTTGAGAAGCATTCCCGCTTGCGGTCGGACGGGAGGTGTCTGTGCCTCTTTCTATGCTTCGGGAGTTCTTGGATCGAAACCGCATTCAATACATGGTGATCTCGCACTCCGTGGCCTATACGGCCCAGGGGATTGCCGCCCTCACCCACACGCCGGGAAAGGAGTTGGCAAAAACCGTCATGGTTATGGTGGATGGTCGTCTCGCCATGGCGGTAGTGCCGGCTTCGTTCCGGGTGGATTTGTACCGGCTCAAGAAATATTTGGGAGCAGACTCGGTAGAACTGGCCAGCGAGCTCGAATTTCGCGGTCGTTTTGCCGACTGCGAAACCGGGTCCATGCCACCCTTTGGCAATCTCTACGGCATGGATGTTTTCGTGGACCAGGCGCTGGCTGAGGACAAGGAAATTGCCTTCAACGCGGGTTCGCACCGTGAACTGGTGCGCATGAAATTTGCCGATTTCCGCGATTTGGTGAAACCGGCAATCATCGCGCTGGCGGCGGGCAAAGCCGGTGCTAACGCGGCTTGAGTGCTGCGGAAGCGGATTCTTTCTCTGCGCAAAGCGGTTGCCGTCCAACGGCCATCTGCGGCAGCGCCCGTAGCTCGCCAAGTGAGCGGTTGTGGGCAAGGGCGGCTACCCCTGTTTTTTTTTCATACAATCTTCACAAATTCCTGTGTTAGATTTGCCGCTCAACTCAAAATTTTCTGGAGGCAACTGAATTGGGCAAGGACATGGTCCCCAAGAAGATCTTCTTCACCAAAGGTGTGGGGAAACATCGGGAGCGCCTCACCTCTTTCGAACTCGCTTTGCGCGACGCCGGCATCGCGGCGCAAAACCTGGTGCGTGTCTCTTCCATCTTCCCGCCCAACTGCAAGCTCGTGCCACGCTCGCAGGGGCTCACCTATCTGCACCCCGGAGAAGTCGTATTCGCAGTGGTTGCCGAAAATTCCACTCACGAGCCACATCGCCTGCTGGCCTCTTCGATCGGCGTCGCCATCCCGGCCGACCGTAACACGTACGGATATCTGAGCGAGCACCACTCGTTCGGCGAGACCGAAGACGCCGCCGGAGATTATGCGGAAGAACTTGCCGCCGAAATGCTGGCCACCACTCTTAACGTCGAGTTCGATTCCGATCGCTCGTGGGACGAGAAAAAAGAGATCTATCGGATCTCCAACAAGATCGTCCGCACGGCCAACGTGACGCAGTCAGCAGTGGGGGACAAGCGCGGGCTTTGGACTACGGTGATCGCGTCGGCTGTGCTCATCTTTGACTGATTGAACTTGGACTGATTGAGCTTGTAGCGAGGAGACGCGGCGAGACGCGTCTATACTTTACGATTTGAGCCACTGTCTTTTTTGCCGCTGGTTTCTTCTTCAGACGCTCCAGCACTGCGGCTACGATCAGCGGCAGGCCTACGGTAGCATCCACAAAAACTTCTCCGAACTTCCCGCCTTCTGCTGGGGGCACAAATTTGCCCCACGAAACCGCCTCGCTGTACGGACTGCCCGAAAGGCCGCCCCAGTAGACTGGCTCGGGGCAAATGCGCAGTCCATAGTGATAACGCTTCAGCGGCAGGTCTTCCCCGCCCCGGCGGTGTCGCAATTCGATGAACGGCCCAAACTGCTGCGACCAGTTGCGCGGAACGCCTCCGCCAATCGTGAAGATCCCCAGCCGCTTCTGACTCAGCAGAGTTGCGGCGAAGTGCTCCAGGTCTTCGAAGGGATCGAAGCGGAATCGCGGCTTCTTTATCTTGTCGCGTTCGCGGTTGGTTAACGCATAATCCAGGCCCAGCTCGGAATCGGAGAACGCGGGGACAAATACGGGAACATTTTTTTCGTAGGCCGATTTCAGAATGCCGCGTTGTCCTTTGGCGTGCTTCGCCAGATGCACCCCAATCGCGCGGTTCAGCTTATACGAGCACATCACCTCGTCCGCGTTCCAGCCGCCGAAAACCGCCGCCATCACGCGCTCCACATCGTCGAGGTTCTGCTCGGGTTCAAGCGTGTCATAGACGCGGTTGTATCCGGCTTCGTAAAGTTGCTCGTCGCTGAGCTCGGGATTATGCCGGAAATGCGCGCGCCCGGTCGCTTCGACCAATCCATGCGCCATGAGGGCGCCGGTCGAAACGATCGCATTCACGATGCCGCGATCGATCAACTCGGCGATCACCAGGCCCTGCTTGGCCACGGTCATCGCGCCCGCAAGCGTCATGACGACGAAGCATTCTTGGTCGCGCGCCATCGCCTCCAGCACGTCGGCACCCTCCCCGAGCTGGCGGCCGGTGAACGCTGTCCTCGACATCGCGCGCACCAGGTCGTCAATCGAACGAATCTTGGCGAGATCGAGTGGTTCCAGCGGAATCAGGCGGTCGGCCACCGGATCGTGCAGCTTGCGGTCGATGCCCGCGCCTTCCTGATGATGGCCGTGCTTTGCGGCAGTTTTGTGCTTCAAGGACAACCTCCGGAATGAAGACCGATTTTGGCCGAAGAAACAATTTACTAGAAGTGAGGGAAACGCGGCGACCTGCTTTTACTGCGGTGTTGCAACACTCACGTTCGTATCGAGCACTTTGATATCCTAGAGCGCGATCACCCATCCGTAGAGACGAGGCTTGCTACGGCTTGCCGAAGCTAGATAAACGAAGCTAGGTACACGAAGTTAGAACAAGGTTGGAGAAAACGTGCGAGACAAGTTTACCGTCGCCCTGATCCAGATGTCGTGCGGCCCCGAGCCCGCCGACAATCTTGCCAAGGCGCTCGATCGCGTATCGGAGGCAGCACGAGAGGGCGCCGACGTTGTTTGCCTACCCGAACTCTTCCAGACGCAGTATTTCTGCCAGCGTGAAGACGCCGCCTTGTTCGATCTTGCGGAGCCGATCCCGGGCCCGGGGACGGAGAAGCTCGCCGCCGCTGCCCGGCAGAATAAAGTTGTGTTGATCGCGTCGCTCTTCGAGAAACGCGCGCCGGGGCTCTATCACAACACGGCTGCGGTCTTTGATTCCGCCGGCGATTCCGACGGCGGGCTCGTCGGCATCTACCGCAAGATGCACATTCCTGACGATCCTCTCTACTACGAAAAATTTTATTTCACTCCCGGCGATCTCGGATTCAAAGCCTTCGACACTTCCGCCGGGAAACTCGGCACGCTCGTTTGCTGGGACCAGTGGTATCCCGAAGGCGCACGGCTCACAGCGCTGCAGGGAGCCAGCATTCTGTTTTACCCCACGGCCATTGGATGGCATCCCGCGGAGAAGGCCGAAGTCGGCGAAGCGCAACATGACGCTTGGCGCACCATCCAGCGGGCGCACGCGATCGCGAACGGCGTGTATGTCGGCGTAGTGAATCGCGTCGGCTTTGAGACCGGTAACGTCCGCGGTAATTTTGTCCCGGGCAAAGGCCTCGAATTTTGGGGAGGGTCGTTCTTCTGCGACCCCTTCGGCCGCGTGCTCGCCGAGGCTTCTCACGATAAGGAAGAAATTCTGCTCGGCGAAGTCGATCTGCATCAACTGGAGGAGATTCGCCGCAACTGGCCTTTTCTGCGCGACCGACGTATCGACAGTTACGCTCCCATCACCAGCCGCATGATTGACGAGAAGTGACCGACACTAAGAGGTGACTGGACCCAAAAATGACCGGACGAAAAATGGCCAGATCATCTGTTGCCCGCGCCAAACTCCCGCCCGCCGCACAGGGATACCGCATGCCCGCGGAGTGGGAACTGCACGAGTCTACCTGGGTCGCCTGGCCGCATTTGCGCGGGGACTGGCCGGGCAAGTTTGAAACGATCCCGTGGGTCTATGCCGAGATCGTCCGCAACCTGGCGCGGCATGAGCGGGTGGACCTGATCGT
>JBEKWX010000382.1:0-3879 GCA_049512675.1 Terriglobales bacterium
GCGCAGTAGGCGGGTGCGATCATTCTGCGCGCCGAAACGGTCTTTCATCAGGCGATACCAGATCTTGCGCGCGGCGCGGTATTTGGCGATCTCTTCGAAGAAATCGTTGTGCGCATTGAAAAAGAAGCTGAGGCGCGGTCCAAAGTCGTCGACGTCGAGGCCGCGGCGGCGAGCCCACTCGACGTATTCGACGCCGTCGTAGATGGTGAAAGCGAGTTCCTGCAGCGCGGTCGATCCGGCTTCGCGAATATGGTAACCGCTGATGGAGATGGTGTTGAAGCGCGGCGTAAACTTCGATCCGAATTCGAAGGTGTCGATCACCAGGCGCATCGAGGGCGCGGGCGGATAAATGTACTCTTTCTGCGCGATGTATTCCTTGAGGATGTCGTTCTGGATGGTGCCGGAAATTTTCTTCCAGTCGGCGCCTTGCTTTTCCGCGACCACGAGGTACATAGCCCAGAGCACGCTGGCCGGCGAATTGATGGTCATCGATGTGGTGACGTTCTCAAGGCTGATGCCGTCGAAGAGGATCTCCATATCTTCGAGCGAATCGATGGCCACGCCGCACTTGCCGACTTCGCCTTCGCTGGCCGGGTGGTCAGAATCGTAGCCCATGAGCGTAGGCAGGTCGAAGGCAACGGAGAGTCCGCCGCCGCCGTGTTCGAGCAGATATTTGTAGCGCTGGTTAGTTTCTTCGGGCGAGGCGAAGCCGGAGAACATGCGCATCGTCCAGAGCTTGCCGCGGTAACCGGTCGCGTGAATGCCGCGCGTGTAGGGCGGTTGGCCCGGGTAGCCGAGATACTGATCGTAATTCCAGTCCGCGGGGAGATCGGCCTGGGTGTAGAGGCGGCGGATCGGGGCGTTTGAGATGGTGCTGAAACGGGCGCGGCTGTGTTCGTCGAGGTTGGTGCCGGTGGGAGCGCCGATCGGCTTTTCGGGAGCCTTGTCGAGCGTGGGCGCGAGCGTTTTCTCTGCCCAATGTTTTTCTGACGCGGCGGGGTGACGGCCTTCAAAGACATCGGAAATCGGGTTTTCCGTTACGGTTTTCGACATATCGGCTCTCGGTTTGTTCTCGCGCATTCCGTTCTCCACTTCCGTTCCGACTATGTCTTTGATGATAGAGGAGCAGTCGCCCTACTGCAAAATGGCGAGACCGACTGAGCGGTTGGTGGAACTCAGCGTCCGGTTCTTAACCACGGGGGACACGGAGGAGGACACAGAGAGACAGTGGCGGGCACTTGACGCTTGTTTTCGCGGCCACCTATGCTGGTCTTCTTTCGAGGGGGGATTCTGAAAGCGTTCCGACGTCTGCTGCAGCGTACTCCCGTGTACGGCGCGTACAAGGCGCTCGGCCATTATCCCGACTATTGGTATTGGATACTGCGTGGGCGGCCGTCGCGATCTCCGCATCTGTTGAAGCAGAAAGTCGTGCGCGAATACGGAGAGAAATTTGGGCTGAAGATTCTGGTCGAGACCGGAACTTACTACGGCGAGATGGTCGCTGCGATGAAAAACCGCTTCGACCACATCTATTCCATCGAATTTGTGCCGGCGCTGGCGGAACGAGCCACACGCAAATTCGCGCGCGCCGAGCACGTTCGAATTTTCTGCGGAGACAGCCGCGTGGTCATGCCCGAGGTGCTCGCATTACTGACAGGCCCGGCACTGTGCTGGCTGGACGCCGGTTATTACGGCTGGGTGGGGATGCGAACGGATGACCAGCGGCTTGCGGCGGAACTGGAGATGATTTTGAGCCATCCGTACCCGCACATCATCCTGCTCGACGATGCACGCGGGCTGACGGGCCGGGACGGGATTCCTTCGGTCGGCGACGTGAAGGCTTATGTGGAATCGAAGTTTCCCGAGCGGTCGGTGGCAGTGGAGTTCGATATTATACGCATCACGCTGCGAGGATAGTGACGCGACGGAGACGCGTCTCTACGTTGATTCTTTTGAGCGCGCGATTTCCCACGCCTTCGCATATTTCCACGATACGTAGACGGCGTGGTAGAGGTGCAGCAGCAAGCCTTCGCGGCCGTCAAGAAATCCAAGGCGAAAGAAATAGTTGTAGAAAAAAGTCGCCATCGGACGCACGACGATGTTGAATAGACTGAAGCCAAAGAATCCTTTGGCGACGGCCATCTCGGCGCCGAGGGAGGAGTAGCGGTTCATGTGGTCGATGTAATCGGCGAGGGTAGGGTAGGAGTGATGAAGAAGAGCGTGTTTGAGTTGCCCTGAAATCCCCTCGCTCACCATGGCATCTTCGTGAACTAGACGCGTCTCGAAACGCGCGGCGCCTTTGCGAAACAGGCGCATCTTGGGGTCGGGCCAGAAACCACCATGTTTGATCCAGCGGCCGAGAAAAAAGTTCTTGCGTGGGATCCAAAAGCCCGAAATCGATTGGTCCGACCCTCCAGATTGCCAGAGCACTGCAATCTCGCTTGAAAGGGTTTGCTCGACCTCTTCGTCCGCATCCAGACTCAGAATCCAGTCTCCCGTCGCCTTGTCGATGGCCGAATTCTTCTGGGCTGCATAGCCTTTCCACTCTTCGACAAAGACTTTCGCGCCGAAGGACTTTGCGATTTCGACGGTGCGGTCGGCGGAGCCGGAGTCGACGACGATGATCTCGCCTTTGCCGTCGGCAACTAGTGGCTGCACGCTGGCGAGCGTGCGCCCAATGTTCGTCTCTTCATTGTGCGTGATGATTACAACGGAGAGGATCACGCGGGGCTCCCGCTGCTGCAAGCCAAGAGCCTGCCGAACTTCGCTCGGCTTGGACGGGCGAGGGCGCCCGTCCCCACACTAAACGTCCCCACACATGCCTTCTCCACACTAGCCCCGCCGCTGACCGAGAGCTTCACAGAGAGAGAATACGCGAGAGGCGGCCAAGCGCAAAAGGGAAACGCCGGGCGGGGACGCCCGGCGCTCAATCATAGAATTTCTCGCTACTGTTGAGGGTTCGCCGGGGTTAGCTGGCCGGTTGGCCGCTCCGCCACGTGCGGAATATTCGGCGTGTGCGTCACCTGGCCCCGCTCCGCGTCGGCGAGTAAGATACCGGCGTGATCGAGCAGGAGGCCGATGGCCCGATCCAGTTCGACCTCCGACTTTTCGTACGCGGCTTTGGCGGAAACGAGCGTGACCTCGGCCTGGGTCATGAGTGCCTGATTCTGCAGCACCAGAGTCGAGGTGGATGCACCGAGCGCATACTTCTTTTGTTCGGCGTCAAGCGACTGCCGCGCCAGGTCCACGGCGGCCTGGGCGGAGGCGACGCTGGCGCGATTCTGCTGCACACCAAACTGTGCGCTGCGTACTTCGATGCGCACCTGGTTCTCGATCTGCTGGATGCGCAATTGGGCTTGCCGGTATTCGAACTCCGAGCGCACCTGGGTTGCCTGCGCGGCGCGGTTGCGGATGGGGATGTTGAGACTTACGCCCATCCCTTTATCTGGCGCAGTGGAATTGACCAGCTGGTTCAAGGTTGCAGCGTAAGAAACGGAAGCCGGGGCCGCGAAACTGGTGACACCGCAGAATGCCGGTTCTTTCTCGCATACGTAGTCAGGATTCGAACTGCCGCCCAGTCCAGCGCCGCCGTAGTAGGCAAACAGGTCCAGCGAGGGCAACAGAGCGCTGCGGATTGCTTTATTGCTGATGTCGGTATTGGAAAGGTTGATGCGCGCTTCCGCCAGTTCAGGACGATGACTAAGTGCGTCATTCACGAGATCCTGGGTGGGGACGACCGCTTCATGTTCCGACAGCTCCATGGTTGAGGTGGGAATCACTTCCGCATCGGCCAGTGCCGGGTCGACGAGCGTGCGGCTAAGCGCATTTTTCATGAGCAGTTGCTGCAACTCAAGATTGGTGAGCGCCAAGGTCAGAGTT
>JBEKWX010000383.1:0-3862 GCA_049512675.1 Terriglobales bacterium
GGCGACGTGGCCACCGTCGACGCGCAGAACTACCTTCAGATTGTTGACCGCAAGAAAGAGATCATCGTAAGCGGAGGCGAGAACATTTCTTCGCTGGAAGTGGAGAAGGTGCTCTCCGCCCATCCTGCGGTGTACGAGTTGGCGGTGATCCCTGTTCCTGATGCGAAGTGGGGAGAGGTACCGAAGGCGTTCGTCGTGCTGAAGCCCGGGGCAAAAGCCGAGGAAGATGAATTGCTGGAGTTTTGCCGCGCCCGGCTGTCGCACTACAAATGTCCGCGGTCAGTCGAGTTTCTGGAAAGCCTGCCGCGCACCGGCACTGGCAAAGTTTTGAAACGCGAGCTACGCAAGAAGTATTGGACGGCTCAGAAAAGTACCGTCTCGTAGCTGAAGCCCGGTCTATTGTGTGAAGTTTCGTGTCAGGGCATCGCTTCGCTAGAAGCGCCGGCTTTCGCTTTTTTTTTCATAATCCTCACTTTCTTCCTTACAACGGTGACCGATCTCACGCTGGCCCGTGATGGGCAGCACAGACTCAGCAGTTTGTCAATGATGTACTAGGTGCGAATCAATCGGCCGGGTGGTGAGGTAATCTTATGGGTCTGCGGACATGGTCACGATCCGAAATTAAGTACGGCCGAAAGGTTCTGAATTCTGGGCTGGAGGGAGCTCGTTCCGGCCGAGAAGCATTTCTTGATGGAAGACCTCTTCCTCCGTTTCTTAGCGAGTCAGTACGAAATGCCTTGAAGCCCGCCGCCATTGGAGTATGCATTGGCGTGCTGGGTGGTTGTCCCGGAAATAGACCTAAATCGATCGGCCGAGTGTTAGCGTTTGGTTTGCTGGGTGGTGCAATCGGTTTCGGCGCAGGCGTCGTTCGGGAGAATCGCGGTTTGGCCGCAAGCGTCGCTTTTGGGGCTTTGCGGAATATTGACCGGGTGCGCGATGAACACTGGTTAGAAAGACATCCCATCGACTACGCATAGAAAGAAGACGGTTGTGCCTGGCGATCGGTTATTGCGTTTGTGATCGCGAGTGCCGGAAACAGACAGAAGAGTGAGCATGCTTCTCGCAGGTAATGGGCCCCTGGCAATCAACATAGGGGGCAGCGATGATCGCGAGCGAAAAAGTGCAGGAGCGGGTTCAGATTCCGCTTGCCGCAGAAAGCCTCAGTCCAGAACGCATTGCCTACCTCGAAGGACTGGTCAGCCAAGCTAGAACCGCCGCCGCGGTTTTTACCCAATTCACCCAAGAAGACGTTGATCGCATCGTCAAGCCGATGGTCTTGGCGGGAATGGAGCATGCTCTAGATCTGGCGCGCCTGGCGGTGGAAGAAACCAAGCTTGGGGTGATGGAGGACAAGGCTCTCAAAAACATGGTGGCGACGGAGTTTGCCTACAACTATGTCAAAGACAAACGTACCGTGGGCATTATTCGCGAGTTTCCGGAACGCAACCTGGTGGAGATGGCTGAACCGATCGGGGTGATTTTCTCAATCATACCCGTTACGAACCCGACTTCCACGGTGCTGTTCAAATGCATCATGGCCATCAAGACGCGGAACGCGTTCATTTTCAGTCCCCACCCCAAGGCCACGCGCTGCGGCGCCGAAGCGGTGCGGATCATGTATGAGACGGCGCTGAAGCACGGCGCGCCCGAAGGGGTTTTTACTTGTCTGGAATCGCAGAACCTGCAGGAGAGCGCCTATTTGATGCGGCACAAAGACGTGCGCCTGATTGATGCCACAGGCGGGCAGGGTGCCGTCAAAGCCGCTTATAGCTCGGGCAAACCAGCCCTGGGTGTAGGACCAGGCAACACGCCGGTTTACCTGGAAAAAACAGCCGATCTGAATATGGCGGTGGTGGACATCATCATCTCCAAGACTTTCGATAACGGAACCATTTGCGCCTCAGAGCAGACGCTGGTGATTGACGATGAGATATATGAGCCGGTGCTGCAGAAATTCGCGGAACTGGGCGCGCACGTCTGCAATGAAAAGGAGACGGAACTGCTGGCGCGCACGGTGATCGATCCGACGACCGGATTCATGCAGCCCCTGGCAGTCGGCCAGAAGGCCAGCGATATCGCCCGCTTTGTCGGTCTTTCGGTTAAACCGAATACCAAACTCCTGATTGCGCCGATTCAAGGTGTAGGCCGCCAATATCCATTGTCGGTTGAGAAGCTGTTCCCGGTGCTCTCGGTTTATCGAGCGAAATCCGTCGATGAGGCGCTCAAGGTGTGCGTAGACGTGAACCATGCCGGCGGACTGGGACACACGGCAGTAGTTTTCTCGCACAACGATGAGATCATCCGCAAGTTCAGTGAAGTGATCAATGCGGGGCGGATCATTGTGAACTCGCCGGGTTCGATCGGAGCGCTGGGCGCCGTTTACAACGATCTGGTGCCGACCTTCTCTTTCGGGTGTGGAACCGGCGGCGGCAACAGCACGACCGATAACGTGAATGTCTATCACTACCTCAATATCAAGCGTGTGGCTCGGAGGACCCAAGCCCATATGTGGTTCCGAGTTCCCAATCAGATTTATTTCAATATGAACGCGGTGGAGAATGTGCATCAGTTCCCATCGCGCTCCACCATCATCGTTACGAATCCGTCCATGGAGCAACTCGGCCACGTTGACGTTGTCCGGCGCTACATCCCGGAAGGAACCCACGTTCACGTCACCGTGATTCCAGACGCCGAGCCCGAAGTCAAGGTGGTCATGCAAGGAGTGGAGGCGCTCAATTTCTACAAGGCGGACCAAATCATCGCACTGGGTGGCGGGTCGGTGATCGACGCGGCCAAGATCATGAAACTCAAGTACGAATCGCCGGAAGCTGACCTGCAAGAGCTGGCTGCGCCCTTTCTGGATCTCCGCAAGCGCGTGGTCCAGTTCCCGACGGACAAGATCAACCGGGCGCGGTTGATTGCCATCTCCACGACCAGCGGAACGGGGAGCGAAGTCACGCCGTTTGCCGTTCTCACCGACAAGGAGCTTGGGCGAAAGGTGACGCTCGCCGACTACTCGCTCAGTCCCGATGTAGCGATTGTCGATCCGCAATTCGTCATGTCGATGCCGAAGGGCCTTACCGCCGATACCGGTATCGACTGCCTGACCCACGCGCTCGAAGCTGCGGTTTCGAATTATGCGTCGCCCTACACCGATGCCAACGCGATGGAGGCGATTCGGCTGGTGTTCAAGTACCTGCCGATCGCTTACGAGCATCCCCACGATGAAGAGGCGCGCTGCATGATGCACAATGCCGCGTGCATTGCAGCGATGGCGTTTTCCAACGCGTCCGTGGGCGTGAATCACGCCCTGGCACATGCCTTCGGGGCGCGCTTCGGCGTGGCGCACGGCCGGGCCAATGCGCTCATGTTGCCGCATGTGATGGTTTACAACGCAGCGGTGCCTGCCAAGTTCATGCCGTCGCCGTACACCCAGGGTTATGTCGCGCATAAGAAGTACGCAGCGGTCGCGGATTTACTGGGGTTGGGCGGAAACACGATTGAGGAAAAGGTGAAGAACCTGGTGACGGCGACAGAACAGCTGCTGGACCAATTGGAATTTCCGCGTTCCATCGCCGAACTGGGAATCTCGAAGGAAGAATTCGAGCGGGCGATGCCCGATCTGACCAAGCTTGCTTTTGAAGATCCGTCCGGGCGGTCGAACCCTCGGATGTCACTGGTGAGCGAATTGGCCGAGCTGTTTTGGAAGGCGTACCAGGGACGAGGTCCGGCAAAGGTGGCCGGCGCGTCTCAGCAACAAACCGCGTAGCGGATGGTGGTGGGTATGGCAGTGATCGCCGTGTGGATAAAGATTGATGAAGAGCGCGTTGTCGAAGGGTTGCAAGAGGCCGGGGAAAAACTG
>JBEKWX010000384.1:0-3854 GCA_049512675.1 Terriglobales bacterium
TAGCTGCGTACCAGAAAGAGGGTTCCAAGTACCTTCAGCGCTTTTTTTCAAAACAGAAGCCTCAAACGGAGCAGTAGCTAAACAATTTTCTTTCTCCTACTCGCCTGACCTCAGAATCTCCGGTTTTTTTGTCCGATCGTCAGAAGCTTCAAGGTTGCTTACGTTTCCCCAATCTGTTGCTATCGGAGCCCATATCGCCGGTAAAGCTGTGCTGCGGGAACTCTCCTGCAGCCAGCAGCGAGTTTAGCCTTGGTGCTCCCGGCGTTGATCTTGACCAGTTGTGAGCCGTGGATCCCGAAGCGCACCCAATCAGAAATATTATCTTGTTGGTGAGTAGCACTAAAGTAACTTACGACTAGTTTTTTCCACAGGCGTTTGTCCGTTAGAATCTTTCTAGGGCGAAGGAACAGCGAATAACGGCGCCTTGGGAAGAACACGACCAATTGCCGAGCGAGTCACGGTGCCGCAGTGCGATCGCCGTGCGGTTTTGAAGGAACTAGGGAATCTGCAATCGAAACGAGCGCGCCAATATGCCGGCCAAGCACGAAGAGTTGGCGGATCCTAACGGCAACGCTTCAAGGCCAAGTCATCGGGAGAAATTCTGCATGTCACTAGAGGAACCTGCCAAAGATTCATCCGCTCAATCGTCACCCGCAAGTCTTGCCCGCAAGTGGCCCGCATCGGAACGCAAAGTCCAGGCCAACCGCAGAAATGCACTTCGCTCCACTGGGCCGAAAACCGAGCGGGGAAAGCGCACCGTGGCCCGCAACGCGATCAAACACGGATTCCTCGCGCGGGAGGTCGTGATTACGGCCGGGGATGGCAAGGAGAGTTCAGAGGAATTTCATGCCTTGGTTGGACAACTCTGGGAAGATTGCGAACCCGTTGGTGTCGTCGAGGAATCGCTCGTACAAACGATTGCGAATTGTTGGTGGAGGAAAGAGCGCGTGCTCCGGGCCGAGAATGGGGAAATACGCAAGCGGCTGGACACGCTAGCAATGGACCGGGAACTGCGAAATTCAGACAAGGGTAACAGTGACCTAGAGTTATCGGAAATCCCCTTACTTCTCGGTGCCGAGAACCAGGGCCGGCTGGTGCTTCTCGGTGCCGAGAACCCGGGCCAGCCGGCGTTAACCAAGGACGGAACCTCTGACGTGCGAGAAGCACTGCGTGATGTGCGCAAAAATCACCCCGGACTGGCAAACATGACTGCACTTCTGCAGAAAGCGAAATCCGAGGTCGCTCGTGATGGTCACATCTCGTTATTCATTCGGAACAGGATTTTTCATGCGTTCCGCGGCTGGGACTACACCTTCGCGTCCCTTTGTCTCGCCTCTGGTCCCCCAAAAGCAAAAAAAGAAGACCGACCATCGGACCGACCATCTGAAAAGGTTGCGGACGAACAAGCTGTGGGCGAACAAACCGACAAAGAGAGCGCCGCTTTCATCGCCGCCGGGATTGACCATTACCTGGAAAAGATTAGCGCGCTCGAGGGATATGTGACAGAACGCGAGGACCTCGCCACGAGACGCGAAGGCGCGAAGTTTCAGCTTGCCACCGCCGGATGCAACCGACAAGCTCCTTCGCTACGAAGCTCATCTGGACCGGCAACTTTATCGCGCCATGGTTGCTTCGATGAGTAATTGCGAAAATGTTCCTCCTCGCGCAACGCTTTGAAACATGGGCCGCCGAGACCAGGAGCGATAAGCCCGACGAAGCCGAGGAAGCCACCGAATGGGTTCCCACCACTGCACCTACGGCAATTAACAAACAGACGGATAGTGCTGTTCCGACCGTATCAGGGAATCGCATTCCCTGATATCTACTGAGAATTCCCTGTTTGTTCAAAGGTCGTCACGCGAACAAATCCAGCGTAATGAGTGCTCTATGAAGGATAGTGCGGGTATTTTAGGCCCCGGAATAGAGGAATTCCCTGTATTTTTCCCTGTTTGCAGAAATTCTCGCGGAGAAGGGGGTTAGTGCGAGGGGCTCTGTCACTCAGTCTTGGCTGTCGCGACGTCCAGCCCTGGTGGGCACAATCTCGAATCTTGCGACTACAGGAAGTTCCGCCCATAGGCGCAGGATCCGCCTGCCGGCAGACTTTCATACGACAAGGGATCCAGACGCGAGGGAGCGGCCCTTTGGGCGAGAGCAGGAGGGTCGCGGCGCGACTAAAATTTTACTTCGAAACTTATTTTTCGACCTGCATTTTCGAACTATGTTTATTTCGTACTGTTTGAATCCTACAAACGTCTCATTCGCCGTAGAATGTTGATGTCTTACGAAAGAAAGGCACCGGAACCCGGGAGAACGCTTTATAGGTTTGCACTTCTGCGGTAAATCGCTCGCGGGTAAAGAATATCGAAAACTAAAGTGAGGCCGCGATGAAACGGATCCTGGTACTTGTTTACACTTTTGTTGCTATGTCGTCATTGGCGCACGCTGTGGCAAATCCGCAGACATTCCGAACTTCCGCAGGAGAGGTCAAGATCACTCCGCTGTATCACGCCAGCACCAGAATCGAGGCGGGAGGAAAAACCATCTACCTCGACCCGGCCAAACCTGCAAAGATCGCCGGAGCCCCAAAGGCGGACCTCATTCTTATTACCGACATTCACCCGGACCACATGGATCCGGCTTACATCGCCGAACTCAGCAACGCCGGAACCGACATCCTGGCGCCGCCCGCCGTGGTGGCAACGGTCACGACTGCCAAACCGATTGCGAATGGTGAAACGAGAACGTGGCAGGGCTGGACTATTGATGCAATCCCCGCCTATAACCTGACGCGCGGGCCAGGCCCAGGCAAACTCTTCCATGACAAGGGACGTGGCAACGGGTACGTGCTCACCTACGGCGGGGTGCGCTTCTACTTCTCCGGTGACACTGAGGGTATTCCGGAGATGCGAGCGTTGAAGAACATCGACGTGGCGTTTGTCTGCATGAATCTGCCTTACACCATGCCTCCTGAAGAAGCGGCGGAGGCGGTGAAGGCATTCCACCCCAAGATCGTGATTCCTTATCACTACCACGGCTCCGATCTCGCCGTATTCAAGAAAGGGCTGGAAGGGACCGGAATCGAAGTCCGGTTGCTCGAGTGGTACCCGCAATAGGGGATCGGGACGCCGCCGGTAAGGGGTAAAAGTGCTCCTGGTGACGATATTGACCAGAAGCAATTCCACGACACCGAACCTTGAAGAACTCACACAATCGGGCCTTGGGGGCGCGTGAGCGCTCGTGGCCGAGCGCCCTCACACCCCAAGTCCGATATGAAACATCCAGTTCCGGACCGCAGTGTCTTCCGGAAGCTAGGCTGCACTGGGCGCTTTTCTTCCCGCCAAAGATGCCGCCGGTATCGCCGGGCGCTTGGCCAACAGTTCGCAGATCAGCGCAATTAGCGCCAGACCCGCCGCCGTGAAGAACGCCATCTGGTAGTTCTTGTACTTGTCGTAGAGCAAACCGCCGATGCGGCCACCGAGCAACCCGGCCACACCCCAAGCAGTAAACAACATCCCGTAGTTTATGCCCGCATTCTTCGTGCCCCAGAAATCAGCGGCAGCGGCGCCATTGACCGACAATTGCGTGCCATAGCACCAGTACACGATGAACAGCATCACGAACAGTCCCAGGACGTTGCCTCCCACGAAATACAGAACGGGCATGGCAACCATGGAAATGCCGATCATTAGGCGCAACACGTTAATCCGGCCAAGGTGGTCTGACATCCAGCCGGATAGAATGCGGCCGGAAGCATTGCCCACCGCTCCCACCACCAAGCCATAAGCAGCCAGAGTGGTGCTGGGGATGCCCACGCTCTTGGCGAACGGCACCAACTGGCTGATGACCATCAGACC
>JBEKWX010000385.1:0-5407 GCA_049512675.1 Terriglobales bacterium
CCGCAGGTTTCACCGAAACCGGTAATCACATTCACCACGCCCTTCGGCAGACCAACCTCCTCGAACCACTTCGCCAGTTCAAGCGCGGTGAGCGGCGTTTGCTCGGCGGGCTTGAGCACGCAGGTGCAACCCGCAGCCAGCGCCGGAGCCAGTTTCCACGCCGCCATCAGCAACGGATAATTCCAGGGAATGATCTGCCCGGCAACGCCCATCGGTTCTTTCAGCGAGAGGCTCATCGCGTTGTCGGGAACAGGATTCACATACCCGACGACTTTCGTAGCCAGCCCGCCATAGTATTCGAAGCACGTAGCCACGTCGTTGATGTCGAACTCCGCTTCAACAATCGGCTTGCCTGAGTTACGGCATTCAAGTTCGGCAAGCAGGGGCAGGTTCTGGCGCACTTTCTCGGCCAGGCGGAAGAGAACGCGTCCGCGCTCCTGCGCCGTGGTGGTCGCCCATGGACCTCCCTCAAACGCCGCCCTGGCAGCCGCAACCGCGCGGTCAACGTCGTCCGCATTCGCATCGGGAACCTGTGCAATCACTTCTTCGGTTGAGGGATCGTACACAGGGAAGGTCTTAGCCGACTTACTCGGGACCCACTCGCCATTGATCAGCATCGAATAACTCTTGATATCAGTTGTAACTCCACCAGGCATAAGTCCTCCACGAATCAGCTGCTTCTATTCCACCACGGCAGCCTGCGGATCTTTCAGCCGCCCGTACACAAAAAAGAAGAACGCGGCCAGCGCCAGAAAAAACAGCGTAAAGCCGAACATCTTCGCTTCATACCTCCAGACTGAAGTAATCTGCTTAGCCGGAAAGAACGCCAATGCGATTCCAAGCGCCGTCGTCACAAACCCGCAGAATCCGGAAACAATCAGCGTGCCGCGGCCGTAGCGCGCGCCCGCCAGGTCGCCACCGAAAGCAAACTTCAGCAGCGCCGCAAACACATACAGAAACGGCACCAGTTGCAGAACCACCGCCAGCGAAAGCATGGTCTGGAAAGTTTCCTGCACGCCGCCCGAGGCATAAAAATTGATGACGATCAATACCAGCGACACGACCGCCTGCACGATCAGCGCCGCCGCGGGCGTCCGGTATTTGGGGTGAACTTTGCCCAGCCACGCGGGCATGTAGGAATCCAGCCCGGCGACGAACGGAATGCGCGCCGAACCGCCCATCCATGCCGAGCCAATCCCCGCAATCGAGAGGCTCAGCATCACCGCAAACGGAGTGATAATCCACGCCACCCCAACTTTGCCGGCCATATGGCTGACCGCCTGCACAATGCCCTGCAGCACGCTGATGTCGTTCTTGCCGATCGCAACCAGCAGCGTCAGCGTCGCCCCGATGTAAAGCAACCCGGAAATCACGCCGCCCCACGCCACCGCGCCCGGCAATGTTTTCTGCGGATCTCGGATTTCATCGCCCATCACCGAAGCCAGTTCAAGCCCGACCAAGCCAAAGCAAATCACGCCGAAAGAATTCAGAACGAACCTGGGTTCCGGCGGAATCCGAAAATCCGCGGCGGTCACGGTCGTGCCAAAGCGCGAACAGACTGTAACTCCCAGACCAATCAGAACCGCTGCCGCAACAAATGTTCCGATAGCGCCCAGATTGTTGAGCCACTTGCCAACCCCCAGTCCAACAATGTTGACGACCGTAAGCAGCGTCAGTAGCGCCAGAGAAGCGATCATCGCAAAATTCTTGTTGTCGGCAAGCGCCGCGTGCCCCGGCCCCATCGCAAACACGCCAACGCCGACGAAGTAGAGCATCACCGTCGGCACGTACAACATGTTATTAGTCCAGTAACACCAGCCGGAAAGAAAGCCGTGAAAGTCGCCGAACACTTCTTTCGCCCATAAGTACACTCCGCCTTCGCCAGGGTAGCGATGCGCAAGTTCGATCACCGCGATCCCCTGTGGCCAGAAAAACAGAAGCAGCGAGATAATCCAAAGCCAGACCGTCACGCCCCCGTTGGCCGCGATGCTCGGGACCACGTTGAGATTGAAAACCGCGACCACAAAAAGCAACACCAGGTCAAAGCGTCCAAGGACGCGCTTCAAGTGCGGCTGGTTGGAATCAGAAGTCATCGTCAGAAGTCATCGGATGATCGGGTCATCGGGTGATCGGGCCATCTACCCCGTCCGGATCTCGGATTTTCAATCGCCCGATGACCCGATGGCAAGATGACCCGATGGCAAGATGACCCGATCCAACTTAGTGTGCTGCTACCGCTCCCAACCGCTCATGCTGCGCGGCGGCGAGAGACTCGGCCACGTCGGCAAACGCCGCCAGGTGTTGGTCAATGTCGGCCTCGGTGTGCTGCACGGAAATCGTCCACTGCTCGTCCCACCAGTAAGGCTGGCACATCACGCCGCGATTTACCATGCCGAACCAGTAATGCCGCCACAGGTCGACGTCAATCGCCAGCCAGTCGCGGTAGTTGAGGACCTCCTTCGGATACAACATCAGCACCCCGTTCGCCCCCGCGCTCGCGACGTACCCTTGCAAGCCAACCTTCGCGATGGTCTTCCGGTATCCGTCCACTAACTTATTGCTGAGCTTCTCGACATGCGCGTAGTTAGCCCGAGTAAGCACTTCCCGGAAAGTCGCCAGGCCAGCCGCCATCGAAATCGGATTCGTGTTGTAAGTGCCCCCATGGAAAACTTTGTGGTCCGAGATCAAATTCATAACCCGCTTGTGTGTGCCGAAAGCCGCCAGCGGAAATCCTCCGCCAACCGACTTCGCCAGGCAGATCATATCGGGCCTCACGCCGAAGTATTCCGTAGCTCCTCCCCAGCACAGCTTCGCGCCCGTCTTGACTTCGTCGAAAATCAGCAACGCCCCATGCTTGTCGCAGAGCGTCCGCAGGCCTTCCAGAAATCCTTTCTGCGGCATGCAGATGCCAACGTTCATCATGATCGGCTCCAAAATGATGGCCGCAACCTCATTCGGATTCTCTTTGAACCGGCGCTCCACCGTTTCCAAATCATTGAATGTAGCAATCAGCACGTTCGCAATACTCGCCTTCGGCACGCCCGCCCCAGCCGACACAGGTTTCGGATTCTTGATATCGCCGAGATCGTCGCCGGGCGGATGCGGCTTCACGCTGACCAGCGCCGCATCATGCAAGCCGTGGTAACCGCCTTCGAACTTGATGATCTTGTCGCGTCCCGTAGCGGCGCGCGCCAGGCGAATCGTATGCATCGTCGCTTCTGTGCCACTGTTGCCGAAGCGGCACATCTCCACCGGAAAGCGCGTGCAGATTTCCTCCGCCAGTTCCCACTCCATGTTGTGCGGCATGCCGTAAGCGGTGCCCTTATGCAGGCGGCCTTCGACCGCCTTGATCACCGCCGGATGCGAATGCCCCGCCATGAGCGTGCCGAAACATAAATTATGGTCGACGTATTCGTTGCCGTCGAGATCGCGGAACTTGCTGCCCAACGCTTCCGACACAAAGATAGGATACGGCTCATAAGCGCGATAATTGCTGGCCACGCCCAGGGGCAGGCGCTTCAGGTTCTTCTTATGCGCTTCGGCGGACTTCGGAGTGCGGCGCTCGAACGTGTCGAGCTCTTTTTGCAATGCGGGGTACATCGTGATCTCCATTAAGGCTCAGGCCGGGTAGGCCATTAGATTGGGCCGGACGGTCGAAACCGCCCGGGGATCGGACATGTTTATTTTATTCTTTCAAAACTCGTCTTTCGAACTAGAAATAAAACTTCAAGGCGAACTGCGCCAGACGCGGGTCTTTGACCTGGGTGACCCGGCCAAACTGACTGCCGTCGGTGCTGTTGCCGTCCGGGTTATAGAACTGCGTATGGTTGAAGACATTGAACAAGTCCGGGTTATAGAACTGCGTATGGTTGAAGACATTGAACAACTCTGCTCGAAATTCGAAGTGGGTACGTTCGTTGACCACAATGTTCTTTATGGCGGAAAAATCAGTTTCGCTGATTCCTGGTCCGCAGCAGATCGTGCGTGGCGCATTGCCCACATGGCCAAGCAGCCCTGGTTGATAGCAACCGGGATAGGGGTTGCCGGCGCAGGTCGGGTCGCTGACGTTTTCCGTGAAAACCTGAGGATTAAAGTAATAGTTGCTGTTCTTCTGTGGCTTTTGCCAACCGAAAGGCGCCACTTGGTCGGGTTCGCCGGGGTATTCAAAATCATCACTGTACATTAGCTCATTGTCGGCGGATGACGTGATGCGGATCGGAAATCCTGTCTGGTAGGTCGTGATGCCCGACACTGCCCATCCATCGATAAGCTTCCCGGCAACACCGTTGTATTTTCTGGCGGGCACGTCCCAGTAATAACTAATGACAAAGCGGTGCCGCGCGTCGAAGAGCGACGGCGCATAGTTGCGGGCGCCCGGCAGCGGATTCAGTACCCCCTCAAAGCTGGAAGCCTCGTCAATGGACTTGCTGTACGTATAGGCTGCGTTAAATTGGAGCCCCCGGGCAAACCGTTTCTCCAGCGAGACTTGCAGGGAGTTATAGGATGAGCTGGCAATCGTGTCTTCAGCAAAGATACTGGTAAACACCGGAACCGGTGGACAGGTGGCGACGTTCGTTGGATTGCATTGCGGCGATGAGTATGGACGCAAGCCCACGAAATTCAGCGTTTGACCCGTTCCCGCGACAACCGATCCGTTGGGCATATGGAAGTTGAAGCCGGTCGGCACAGTCACTGTATACGGCGAGTCTTCGACGAACGGCCCACAGGTCGTCTGTGGTTGGCCAGGACCCGACGTGACATCGGCTGGATTGGCTAAGGCGATGTTGTAAATGTCGAGGCAGCTCTGGGGGTTCGAGTAATTGATATCATGCGTCGCCAGTAAGCGGTGTCCTTGCGACCCTACATACCCGATTTCCAGCTTCATGTCTCGGGTCAATTCGCGTTGGACGGTGAGGTTATACTGCGCAGAATACTGAGTACGCATATGCGGCTGGAAATCGCCGTACAGATCAATCGGCTCGAATTTTGCCCAATCCTGTGCGCTTCCTCGTGCGGGACTGAGGACTCCGTTAAACGGATTCAGGTAGGTGGTGACGCCGTCCTGCCCCAGAAAAGGTAAGTTAAACTGCGTCTCTTCAACGGTGGTGCTCCCGCCAAACGGAGGC
Organism: Terriglobales bacterium; assembly: GCA_049512675.1. Classification (GTDB taxonomy): domain Bacteria; phylum Acidobacteriota; class Terriglobia; order Terriglobales; family Acidobacteriaceae; genus Acidiflorens. Next base: position 5,127 of record JBEKWX010000385.1, read on the forward strand.
TCAGCCCCAAATTGTGCCAGTACTAGCTGCTCGACTGGGTTATAGAAGAGTCCCCACCCAGCCCGAATGCTGGTCTTGCCCGAGTTACCCGGACTCCACGCCATTCCAATGCGGGGAGCAATGGCCTTGTAATAAGTCTGGGTCATGCCCGGAGGAACCCCAGCGTCGCCCGGAACCACCAATCCAATCGCATCTTGCGTCGAGCAATCGGTGATCGCAGTGTTTGCGCACGGGTAGACCGTAGACGATTGGCCGGGGCGGAAAGTCTCGACGTGTTGGAA
>JBEKWX010000386.1:0-3839 GCA_049512675.1 Terriglobales bacterium
GCGCGGGTCAAGGAAATCATGCAGTCCACGGCGATGCTCGAAATCAAGCAATCGCTGGGCGGGCCGTATTCGAGCGAGCAGTCGGCCTTACAGGAGCACGGCGGCGTGCTGCCTCCGGACGCCGTTTTGATGCAAGGCAAAAGCATCGGCTCGCGCAACAGCGAGGGCGGGGAGCAGTGGTACCTGATCTCGCGCGCCTCGGCCGTGACTGGCCGCGATCTTCGGACAGCGGAACCGTCCAACGATGAAAATGGGCAGCCGGCGGTTCGCTTTATCCTCACCGCTGAGGGTGGGCGCAAGTTTTTCTCCTTTACTTCCGCTCATGTCGGCGACTACCTGGCGGTCGTTCTCGACAACAAGGTGCAGGAAGTGGCGGTGATCAAAGAAGCTATTCACGACACGGGCGTCATCAACGGGCGGTTCACGGCGCAAGAGACGCAGGACCTATCGATGACTTTGCGTTCCGGCGCTCTGCCGGCGGGCATCAAGTACCTGGAAGAGCGCACGGTGGGGCCGTCGCTGGGCGCCGATTCGATTCGCTCCGGGGTTCGCGCGGCCATGGTCGGCATGCTTGCCGTGCTCATCTTCATGCTGATTTACTACCGCTGGGCGGGTGTGAATGCCGATATTGCGCTGATCTTGAATCTGGTGATTCTGCTCGGGTTCATGGGCTACTTTGGAGCGGTGCTGACACTGCCGGGCATTGCGGGCGTCATCCTGACGGTGGGCATGGGCGTGGATTCAAACGTGCTGATTTTTGAGCGCATACGGGAAGAACTGAGGAACGGCAAGACGCCGCCCTCGGCGGTGGAGCAGGGCTTCAGCCACGCCTGGATCACCATCGTCGATACCCACGTTACGACGATTGTTTCTGGCGCGATTCTGTTCATCTTCGGTACCGGGCCGGTCAAGGGTTTTGCTACGACGCTGGTGTTCGGTCTGGCCGCAAACCTGTTTACGGCAGTGTTTGTATCGCGCGTGATTTTTGATTGGGTGCTGAGCCGAAAGCAGCGCGGGGAAGCGCTGAGTATTTAGAAGACGCTGTTCGCCGTTCGCTATTCGCTGTTCGCAGAGCGGATCGGTTTTCGCGAACAGCAAACGACGAATGGCGAACGGCGGACTTTTGAAGGGACTTTAAGCAGCGTGGAATTCTTTAGAGACACGAACATCGATTTCCTTGGGAAGAAGTGGTATTTTCTCGTTTTCTCGCTGGTCTTCAGCGTGGCCGGAGTGCTTTCGATGGCGTTCTGGCATGGCATCCCGCTAGGGGTCGACTTCCGCGGCGGGACGCTGGTCTATGTGAAGTATGCGCATACTCCCGATCCATCCGCTATTCACTCGGAGATCGAGCGGGCCGGACTGAAGAACGCCCGCGTTCAGAGGTACGGCCAGCCCGGCAATAACGAGGTGCTGATCGCCCTCGATATTCAGGAGACCAGCGAACAGGCTCTCGACAAGGGCAAGATCCAGATCCTTCAGGCGCTCGAAAGCCACGCTACTCCGGGCAAGCAAGACCTCAACAACTCCAGTTCCTTGACGGTCGCGAATTATCTTCTGGAGAAGGACCCGCTCCACCTGGGATCGGGCGCCGACGCCAACCCGCGCTACGCGGCGATAGCGCAGGCGATTGTCGACTATCGCGACAAGACGAAAAGCGGCGTGCTCGGTTCCATCTCCAATGATGAGCTGAAGAGTGTGGCTGATCCCGCCGTTGTCGCCGCGCTCCAGGACGACTTCTACGTCTCGGACTTTGGTATCCGCAACGTCGAGATCGTCGGCCCGCAAGTGGGACAGCAACTGCGCAAGCAAGCTATCCTGGCCACCCTTTATTCGCTGGGGGGAATGCTGATCTACCTAGGGTTCCGCTTCGAATGGATCTACGGGGTCGCGGCTGTGTTGACGGTTTTCCACGACACTCTGATTACGGTGGGAGCCTTCTCGCTTTTGAACTGGGAAATTTCGCTGACCGTGATCGCCGCCATCCTGACCCTGATCGGATACTCGAATAACGACACCATCGTGGTTTTTGACCGCATCCGGGAGAACATCAAGCTGCTGCGCCGGGAAAAGCTGGCGGACATTGTCAATAAAAGCATTAATCAGACTTTAAGCCGAACGATCTTGACAGCGGGCCTGACTTTCCTTACCGTGCTTGCGCTGTTCCTTTTCGGCGGCGAGGTGCTGCATGGTTTTAGCTTCGCCCTGGTCATCGGAATCCTGATCGGGACTTATTCCTCGATTGCGATTGCGGCCCCGATTCTGGTGGCCTACCAGGATTGGCGGGGCGGGCGGGGCAAGAAGCCGATTGCCATGCCGCTGCGGTCGGGCAGCGGTCCGGCGCAGCCGAAGGAAAAAGTTAAGGTCTGAATTTCGGGCGGTTTGGCGTAGAATCTTGACTTGCCCGCAGAGGCAAGAGTTTAGAGAGCTTAAAGCTCGAAACAGCGGGAGCAAAGAGGATGCGGCCGGTGTCTAAACTTTGGTACGGGTCTCGTGCAGGAGAAGCCTATGTTTGAAGACAGCCTCATTGAGTCAGGGAACAGGTTCAGGGCGAAGCGGCGGTTGAGCACCACCATCTTGTCTTTCTTTGGGCAGTTCGCGCTCATCGGGATCCTGATCCTGATCCCGCTGATTTATACCGACGCGTTGCCCAAGACGCAACTGATGACCTTCCTGGTGGCGCCTCCTCCACCGCCCCCGCCACCACCACCACCGGCGGCCGTGCCAGTTAAGGTGGTGAAGATGCAGAGCGAAGTTATCAACGGCCAGTTGCGTACCCCGAGCAAGATTCCAGAAAAAATTCAGATGATCAAAGAAGAGGAAGCGCCACCGGATCTGGGCGGCGGCGGGGTTCCGGGTGGTGTCCCGGGAGGCATTCCCGGAGGGTCGGCGGGAGGCGTGATCGGGGGCATCATCAGTTCGACCGCGGTTGCTGTCCCGAAAATCGCAACTCCGCAGCGCGTGCGCGTTTCGTCGGGCGTGTCGACCGGTCTTTTAATCAAGAAGGTGACACCCAATTATCCGCCCCTTGCAAAACAGGCCCGCATTCAGGGGCATGTGCTGCTGCAGGCGGAAATCAGCAAGGACGGCACGATTCAGAACCTGCAGTTGATTAGCGGGCATCCCATGCTGGCGCCGGCAGCGATTGAAGCGGTTAAGCAGTGGCGGTATAAGCCATATCTGCTCAATGGCGAGCCGGTGGCGGTGGAGACCCAGGTGGATGTGGTCTTTAGCTTGTCCGGAGGCTAGATTCTCCGGTGAGCTTTTAGAGTTTCAAGGTTTCAAAGTTTTCAAGGATCACAAGTCAAGATTGTTTTGGCTGTGAAACCTTGAAAGTGTGAAAACCTCGTTTTTGGTTTGTGGCGGTTTAGAGCCCTCCCCGTCCCACCTTTTCGCGACGGGAAGCCATGGTGCTGTTGGCACGCACGGGCCGTTCCGCCCTTGGATTTCTTGCATCAAACGATTCTGATGATGCTGCGAACCGCTTGTTGGCAACAGTTGTTGGCAACAGGGGCTCGGGATCGCTGTATAGTGGGATGGTTTGCTGAGGAGAGTTAGAAGCGAGTTCCAAACAGTTCTGAGGAGGAGAAGCAACTCATGGTAGTGAACCTGGCAGCAGTCGCACTCTGTAATTTCCATCTTTTCGCCGCCTGGCTTTTACAAGACAACAGCTCGGTCGGCTGGGACCCGATTTCGCTCTGGAAGCAGATGGGCATTCTAGCGAAAGTCGTGGTTATCATTCTGTTCATCATGTCGGGGTGGTCGATCGGCGTGATGATTGACCGCTGGATGGCTTTCAACGCGGCGCGCAATCAGTCCCGCTCGTTCGCTCCGGCGGTTGC
>JBEKWX010000387.1:0-3823 GCA_049512675.1 Terriglobales bacterium
CCAATGGAATCGATCATGTGGTCCACATAAAAGCCGTAGCGCGGTCTCTGCTGCTGGCGGACGCGCGCCAAGGTTCCGTCGAGGCTGTCGCCGAACCAGTTCACGGCGAGACAAACGATCGCCGTAAGCAGCATGCGACGATCGCGGCTCGCGAGCGCATAGCAGACACCGGTCGCTATTTGGGCGGCGAACCCGAGCAGAGTCAAATGGTCGGAATTCACCCACGCTGGCATGCGCTCGGCCATCCAGATGAGAACCCGCTTCTCGGCGGCAGCTAGAAAACTTCCGTGGACGCGCGCCGCCTGCCGGAAGTTGGCGCCGCGCGGCGCAGTCAACAGAGGTTCGCTCACACGGGGATTATAGCCTGTGGGCGCAGGCGGCCCGCCCGCGTCCTGTCCGCGCTCTCCTCGCTCGCCACTTGCCATTCCCGATTCCAGCCCGCCGATAACTATCCCACCCCCCGCCAGATGCGTTAATCTGCGAAGGATGCGTCTGTTGCGCTTCTTCCGCCCATCGCACCAGCACACCGCCTTTTCGGCGACGCTGCTGCTGATGACGACCATCACGCTCTCGCGCGTGATCGGATACATCCGCGAGGCCTACATCGCCTACGCCTTCGGTGCCGGACAGCAGACCGACGCCTACGTCGCCGCCTTCACCCTGCCCGACTGGCTCAACTACATCGTCGCCGGCGGCACCGCATCGATCACGTTCATCTCCATCTATACCCGGTTTCTGGCCGAAAAGCGCGAGCAGGACGCCCAGAAAACTTTCTCGATCATCATTACCGTAATGACCACGGTGCTGATCGCCGGCACCATCCTCGCCGAGATCTTCACGCCCCAGTTCGCCGGTTGGATGTTCCACGGCTTCACGCCCGAACAGATACAGCTCTGCGTTCATCTCACGCGCATCCTCCTGCCGGCGCAGATCTTCTTCTATGTTGGAGGAGTCGTTTCGGCGGTCTTGCTCTCGCACCGTCTGTTCCTGCTGCCCGCGTTCGGTCCGCTGATCTACAACGTGTTCATCATCGGCGGCGGGGTGATCGCCGGACGCCAGATGGGCATCGCGTCCCTAGCCTTCGGCGCCCTCGCCGGCAGCATTGCCGGGCCATTTCTGATCAACGCTCTCGGAGCAGCCAAAATCGGCACCGGCTACCGCCCTTCGTTCGACGTGAAGAATCCCGCGTTCCGCGAGTGGGTGCGCCTTTCCATCCCGCTGATGCTGGGCGTCTCGCTGGTCACCGCCGACGACTGGATCCTCCGTTACTTCGCCTCCAGCGGCATCGGCGACATCGCCCGCCTGAACTATGCCAAGCGCCTCTTCGGGGTTCCCATCGCGATTCTCGGACAGGCCGCCGGCCAGGCGTCGCTCCCTTTTTTCTCCCGCCTGTTCGGAGAAAAAAAGTTCGAGGAATTCGCCGCCACCGTGAATGCCTCCGTCTATCGCATCACCGCTGCTTCGCTGCTGATCACCGGTTGGATGATGGCCATTGCCCTACCGCTCATCGATCTCGTTTACCGCCGCGGCCGCTTCACCTTCGCCGATTCCGAATCCACCGCCCTCTACTTTTTCGTGTTTTCGCTCTCGCTGGCATTGTGGTCCAGCCAGGCGCTATACGCGCGTGCGTTTTACGCCTCCAGCAATACGCTGACCCCGATGATCGCCACCAGCCTCATCACCCTCACCTCTCTGCCCATGTACGCGCTGTTTTTTCGGACGCTATCGGTCACCGGACTAGCCATCGCCTCCGACCTGGGCATCGCCGCCAACGCCCTGGCCATCGCCCTGCTCCTGCATATTCGCGGCATGGTGCCGCTCGGCGGCTTGAACTGGAAAGAATTAGGGAAGGCGGCGCTAGTGGGCGCCGTTTCCGGAGGATTGAGTCATGAAGTCATGCGCACCATCTCACTCGATGGCAGCCGCCGCGCCGATCTTCTCGCCCTCTCGCTCGGCAGCTTGACGTGGGCCGCAGCCGTAGCCGCCGGCCTATGGTTGCTAGGCTCGGAATTACCGGCAGACCTGCGCAGGAAAAGATCCGCTCCTTTCCCGGGCGTCCCGGAGAGCCAGGCCGCGGAAACCATGGCCACTGGCAAGGAGCCATAGCAGGCCGTGTCTGGAGTCACCGCATTCGACCAGCATGTCCAGCTTCTCCTACCGTTCCCATTCGGACATGTGATTATGAAGAGTGATGCGCCCACGCATCGAGGACTTGCTGCTCCTTGCCCGCAGAAAGATAGTCAGTCCAGTCTAAGGTCTCACTTCGCGATCGGAATGAACTCAAACAATCCAAGGCAGTCTCCTCAAAAGCTCTCGTTCGCCATCCTGCGCGAAAAGCTTTTTCGCTGCTGACTTGGTAGAGGCCCGGCTTTGTTCCGGCGGGGCGCCAGAAAGGGAAATTTCCGGCGAATAAGCCCAAATCGAAATCCGTTTCAAGCTGATGTTGATGCAGGAAATCCTGCGGGATCCACACAAATTCGGCGTCAGACCGAGTCGCCGCCTTGCAGGCATCCAGGAATTCGCGGAAAGTCATGGCTCTTCCCGTCAGATTGAAGGTGCCGTAAAGGGAGCGGTCAATCGCATGCACCAGGAATCGGGCTACATCCTTCACATCCACCATTTCAACCGGGTCGCGGCCGTCTCCGGGGCCGATGTGGCGTCCTCCGCTTTGCGCACGGATCAGCCATGTGAGTAAGTCCGGAGTGTCGTCGCGATCTCCCTTGATCGGACCTGGCCGCACGATGGTGAGTCTCTCGCCGAGAATTGCGTGCAGCCGTCTTTCGCTTTCCGCTTTACCCCGGTTATATTTCCGCCCCGGACCATTCCAAGCTTCCAGAGGAGCATTCTCCTCGATACCGGCCCTGGTGAACTCTTTGCCGTCGTATGCAGCAACCGAGGAGACATACAGATAATGCGCAGCTAGGTCCTTAAGGAATTCCGCTGCCGAGGCTACGATGGCAGGGTCGTTCGGCCATACGTCCACCACTACGTCGAAGTGTCTCCGCGCCAACGAAGACAGATCCTGGTCTCCGGCATCGCCACTGCGGAACCCTCTGAGCTTGTCCAGGTGCGGAAACAGATCTGGATTGGTAATGCCACGATTGAACAGCGTAACAGTATGTCCCTCCAATACTGCAGTCTCAACCAGTGCGGGGCCTAAAAACAAGGTGCCCCCGAGGACCAAAATGCGCTTGGGGCTAGCACTCGCCAGTGCCGGAAGTGTGACCAGGGACGAGCACGCGGAAGCAGCGGTCGCCGCGAATAAACGCCATATAAAATCCCTGCGGTCCATGGATCTCCTCCTTGTTTAGAACAGACGTATCTGACTTCGAAAGGTTTCAACGATCCTAATCACTTGCGCCAGCGGGAATTGAGGATAGCGTAGTGCCCTGGCGATGGGCACGCTCAAAAAGCCACGCTCAAAAAGCGGCAGCAGCAGGAGGAGCGCTGGCACTCTGCCGGGCATAACAACAAAACAAAAGGGCAGCCTCAAAACTTGAGGATGCCCTTTCCGTCAAACTCATTCACCGGCTGAACCGAAAGCCGAACGCCGGCGCTTCTACGCCCGCGCCGCCAGCGCCGGTTCCGACGACGCCGTCGAAGAACTCTTCGCCACTTCTTCCGGCTTCGAGTCGGTCTTCGCTCCCGCTGTTCCCGCTTTGCGGATGTCGATGCCGCCCTTGAAGAAGGCGCCGTCTTCAATCGAGATGCGCGCCGCCACGACGTCGCCGGTCAGCGAACCGTCACTGCGGATGTCCACCCGGTCGCTCGCGGTCAAATTGCCCCGCACCTTGCCGAGCACCACGATTTCCCGCGCGTTGAT
>JBEKWX010000388.1:0-3801 GCA_049512675.1 Terriglobales bacterium
CGCATACCGTAAGCCTTCCGCCCGTAAATAAAGGATGGCGGCAATCCAGCGCGGCAGCTCGGGATACAGTCCGTCCTGCCATAACAACAGTTCGGCGATGTCGCGATTGCCTCGCGCCATCATGAAGTGGTTGACCACCACATCGAGCGTGCCCTGAATCCACAGATTGTGGATGCCCCGCTGGTGAAGGCCTCGCAAGCAACGGAGGGATGGTCCCAGTCTCTGCCGCCACAAGCCAAGGTGGCCGTATTCGTGCGCCCGGATTCCTAGCGCCAAAGGGGACGAGACGGAAAAGGGGCTCTGAAACAGTCCGGTTGCTTTCCGCCCGGGCGGAGAGCATCGCCCACCAGCGTCTTCTGGGTTATCGCGAACCAGGAACGGTCCGGCCCCCGCCGCGATGCTGGGCACGGGCGTCAGAAGGTGTCGCATGGCAACCTCACTCCACGGGCCTGCAAAGCAGCGAGAAAATCCGGAGCGCGCTCCGCCAAAGTCAACACCGCAGCTTGGCGTGAAGGCACGGCATCGCAAACCAGGTTAATAAAGGACATCACGCGCCGCGGATCGAGCGCGCGCTCCGGATCCAGATAGCTGTCCGCCAGCGCGCCTCCCAGTCCTTGGCAACGCCGGTCCAACTCCTCCACCAGTGCCACATTGGGAACCGGGAGGTGGATCTCCGCCTCGAAGCGGGAACGCAACGCCGGATCCAGTTGGTCCGGGCTGGTGTTGCTGGTGCCGACCACCTTGAAGCCCTCGGCCGGAGTGAGGAGTTGGCCATTCGGCAAAGCCAGTGACGCGACGTCGCGGTTGTCGAGAACTCCCAGCAGGAAATCCTGCACCGAGCCGCTGGCGCGTCCGATTTCGTTCAACACCAGCACGCGTCCTTCCTGGTAAGCGCGGGAAACGGGCCCCAAATGGAAATGCCACTCGACCCGGTCAGGAACCCAGTGCCCCATCAATTCCTGCACGGTCAGGTCTTCCGCCAGCGTTACCTGTACGGGCGAGCTTCCCGCGCGCGAGGCGAGATAGCTCTTTCCTACCCCCGGCGGTCCCCAGAGAAACACCCGCGAGAGTTTAGCTACCGCTGCCTCGGCCAAGACCCAAGCCGAAGCCACGCCCGCCCACTCCGAGGGATTCCACTGCTGCTTCTGCGAATTGGTTGAAGTTTTCATACCGTCTCTAGTACCTCTCCTCCGGATACAGTTTCTGCACCCGCTCGGCTTCGGCATAGGCTTCCTTGGCATCTTCGGTTCGCTCTAACGCGGTCAGCGCGTTGCCTTTGTTCTGCCAACAAAGGAAGTCAGTAGGATCCAGTTGCAGCGAGCGGAGATAGCAGTCGAGTCCTTCCTGGTGTTTGTCAGCGTCCCGAAGCAGCGCGCCCTTGGCCCGCCAGGCGAGCGCACACTCGGGATTCGTCTTCAAGGCTTCTTCCACGGCGACCATGGCTTCGTCGCGGCGCCCCATTTCGCGCAACAGGCAGCCCTTGCGAGTCCAAGCCTCGAAATGCCCGGGATCTAATTCCAAGGCGTCCTCGATCAGGTTCAAGGCCTTGGCGCGCCGGCCCTGCTCCCGCAGCAGTTGTGCCTGGCGGTAAAGCGCGTCCGCGCTGATCATCGAGAACGAAGCTACGAGGTAGCTGCCTGGCGCCAGAGCGGTGAACGCAATGCGGCACACGTTCCCGCCAAGAATGGCTTGCCTTATGGCGGTGCTGTTTTCCAGCGGAACCACCATTACCTTCGACTGATGCTTCTCCGGCAGAGTGCAGAGAACCAGGCTGTAGTCCCCAGCGCGGTAGAACAAATACAAGTCCTCGCGGCGGGCGCGGCGCATCACGACCCCCACAGGACGCTCTTCCTCGTCAGGAAGCCAGCGCGCGTGAGGTTGCGGCGCAATCGGATGCACGACGCACGCCACGATTTTGGGAATCCCACCCACAACTTGCAGGCCGGAGCCGCTGTCCGCGTTTTCGTTTCTGCGGAGCGTGATGCGAAATGCGGCCTCAGGAGGAACGCGGCGCTGGGGCGGGCGCTTGTCTGTCGCGATGTTGCCGTCAGCCGGCGACAACAGCCGGTCGCAATCCTCCAGGATTTTAGGCCAGCTTTTCATCGAGCTGCCTCCAAGGACACACTATGTATCGGTACAACGCGGTGTTCTGGCGCCTCCGAGCCGTAGCGGCTTGGCTCGCGTCTTGTGCCGGTTGTCTACCGCCTCGTATAAGGCAAGCGAAGTGCCAATTTCCAAGTGCGCGGAAACAAGGGATAAGACGAAATCAAGCCGCATCGAAGGTTGAGTTACGGAGAGAATCAGTGGGTTTCAAGTTGACTTTCCAGCTAGAAAATAGAGTTAGGCAGTTCTCTGCGGCTCTGCGTCCGATCGTAGATCACATAGTCCAGACATGGCACCAGCGCCGCGCCTCGCACCGGCGGCGCCACAACGGCGCATGGCGAAGGCCCAGCGTTCCAAGATCGCTGCTAAGGCTGCTAAGGCGCGCTGGAAACAGGCGAAGCGTTCGCACTAAATTCAGGTCGCATCAAAGTCGTCCATGACGGCATAGAATAGGGCTGATCTTAGATCCTCAGCCGCTTCCTTCTTCCGCGGGCTACCAACGTATGTTTCAAGTGCAGTCTGCACAGAAGATGGCAACTTCTCCCACCAAGATGGGAACTGATCTGCAATATCGGCCTCACTTTTGGTACCTGCCAACTCTAGTAGTCGCGTAGCCTCAAGTGCATAAGGCAAACTGACAACGTCTGGACAGCCCGTGCTAGAAACTATATGCACAACTTGTACTACAGCTCTCACAATCGTCACCAATTCGGTAGCAGTTCCGACATACTGAGCTATCTTCGCTGGCCATGATGCTTTCTGCGTAACTGCTTGCACGGGCTCGCCAATTTCAGCGCAACCCCACGTCAATCCCTTCGCATCGAACTGGAGCACTTCGCCGGTAGAGGTGCCAACAATCATTCGGCTAAGCGACGAAAATAGCGCGAGTGCCGTGATTGGAGCCAGCAGGCGTGCGACAGCCAGACACGCCCCCGTCTCCGGGTCCCACACCTGCAGCGTCTTGTCCCAACTCCCCGACACCGCCCGCCGCCCGTCCGGCGTCACGCTCACGCTATTGACGCCGCCGCTGTGCCCTTCAAGCGTGCGCAGGCATTGTCCGCTCTCCAGCTCCCACACTCGCACCGTATCATCATCACTCCCCGACACCGCCCGCCGCCCGTCCGGCGTCACGCTCACGCTATTGACGCCGCCGTTGTGCCCTTCGAGCGTGCGCAGGCCTTGCCCGCTCTCCAGGTCCCACACCCGCACCGTCTGGTCTTTACTCCCCGACACCGCCCGCCGTCCGTCCCGCGTCACGCTCACGCTAAAGACGCCGTCGCTGTGTCCTTCAAGCACTCGCAGACATTGCGAGTTGTCCAAATCCCACACCCGCAGCGTCTTGTCCCAACTCCCCGACACTGCCCGGCGCCCGCCCGGCGTCACGCTCACGCTCCTGACCCCGCTGCTGTGCCCTTCGAGCGTGCGCAGGCATTCCCCGCTCTCCAGGTCCCACATTCGTAGTGTCTTGTCCCCACTCCCCGACACCGCCCGCCGCCCGTCCGGCGTCACGCTCACGCTCTCGACCTCGCGGCTTTGCCCTTTGAGCGTGCGCAGGCATTGCCCGCTCTCCAGGTCCCACACCCGCACCGTCCGGTCCCAACTCCCCGACACCGCCCGCCGCTCGTCTGGCGTCACGCTCACGCTCCTGACCCTGTAGCTGTGCCCTTCGAGCGTGCGCAGACATTGCCCGCTCTCCAG
>JBEKWX010000389.1:0-3764 GCA_049512675.1 Terriglobales bacterium
AAGGAGGTCCGGGAGAAGCTGGCCGAAGCGCTGGCCGCGCTGGGAGAGAAGTACCGCGAAATTTTTGTCCTGCGCGATATGCAGCACTTGAGCATCGAAGAGACCGCCAAGGCCCTCGGGATCTCAACCGCATCGGTCAAGACGCGCTTGCTACGGGCACGGCTGATGCTCCGCGATCTGCTGGCGCCGGGGCTCGGTGGTAGCTGGAGCAGTAAGCTGCTTTTTGTCAAGGGGACGAAGCCATGGTAGTCAGCTGCGAAGATGTGTGGCGGGAGATTTCGAACTATCTCGAAGGTGAAGTCGATGCAAGCTTGCGCGCTGCTATGGAAGAGCATATCCGTGGCTGCAAACACTGCACAGCTGTACTCGACGGTACGCGCAATGTGGTTCAGCTCTACGGTGACGAAAGGATGTTCGAAGTGCCGCTAGGGTTCAGCCACCGTCTGCGCCGGAGACTCGAAGAGAATATGTCCGGTAACAGGCGAACCTTTCTCGGATGGATGGTAGCAGCCGCAGCGGCAGTCCTGGTGGCCGGCAGCTTTGAGGTGGCCAGATCCTCCGGCTTCGGCCGCCCTGTGCTGCGTTCCGACCATGCACAGCCCGGCATTGGCGTGCCGCCGGATATGATGGTGGTGGTTTCGGCAGATGGGAAAACATTTCACGCAGCTGGGTGTACCTTCATCCACGACAAAGCACACATTCAGACAATCCAGGCCGGGGAAGCGCTGCGACGAGGGTACGCCCCTTGCGTGCGCTGTATGAAGAAGTATCTGACCGCCTGATCTTGGCTTGTGCTCATACCAATCGTCAAGCCTTCACTCGGGAAGACAGTGCATAAGGAGGGAGAGTTTCTGGATTGGGGCTGAGGCGGGAGAGTCAAGGTAGCCGGTGATATTGCCTGCACCGGCTAGCCTGAACTCGAACTTGAGGAACGCAGCCGCAGGCTAGTTCTGCTTCATGCTGTCGTCGTGTTTCATGTTATCGTCTTTCTTCATGTCGTCTTTCTTCGTCTTGTCTTGCTTGGTTTTCTTGGACTTCGCGTTCTTCTTCGTGTCGTCCTTCTTCATCTGATCGTTCTTCATCTGGTCCTGTTTCACGTCGTCGTGCTTCATGCTGTCCTGCTTCATGGTGTCGCTGGACTGTGCAAAAGCTCCAAGGGACACTGCCAGAAGACACATTGCCATCAACCTGCGAATCATCTTGTTCATGAACTCTTCTCCTATTGGTTCGAATTGACGCCGAGAAATCTGGGCGCAGATATGGGATGTGGAGCACAATGAAAAGTTACAGTGTCCCTCCTCCAATCGCGCCTTTCGGAATGTCCTCCAGTTGGTGGCGTCAGACTGCAAGAATTCGCGCTGCCTCGTGACTTTTTGCGGATTCGTCCATCTTCTCTTGGCCTTGCCCGCTCCTATGCCCTTCAGGACGGCGCCGCAAGAAGCCGCGCGAGGTGCAGTGGTTGCCAGTGGCACCAAACAGTCATTCCACATCGCTCACTGTTGACTTGATTGTGGCACAAACAGGCTGTTCTATGAATGCTAGCCAACGATTCTGGGCGGATGACGGACAAACCTGAAGTTATCCGAAGGCGGACATTGGATCGCATCGGTGTTTTCGGCGAACGAGACGTGAAGTTGTCCCGAAGTCGGCTTCGAGGGGATCGCCATTGATCTCCCCAAGCCCATGATTCTGCCAAGAAGGCTGGAGCACCCAGCATAGACGCGCATAGCGCTGCATCTCGTTCGGACTGCCGCCAAGCCCTGACAAACTTGTCCAAGTTCCACTTTGCTCGGTGGAAATGGCAGCACCAGTGGAGCGCATGTGAGGGATGTCGAACTCTCTGGCCCGCCAAAGGCCGATCGGGGGTTTGAGACGGCGCACATGAACGTGTGACCCAAATCACAGCGCGGTAAGTCCTCCCACAGGCATTATGAAAATGAAATTCAATTTCATCGAGATTTAGTTCTTTTTTAAGGTTTTAATTGCGACAGAGTCGCATTTAGAAAGAGGAGCAGCGTGAGGGAAAAAGGCCTGCGTCGAGGTAGGCCTGTGTTCCGGGGGGGGCATCGTTTCAGCCCCAAAACTGACGAAACCCCGCGCCAGTAGCGGTGTTCAGCCGTGATGCAGGGGTGATGCAGCCTGCATCACTCAACCTACCAAACCACAGCAAACCCCGCGCCAGACAAGCGATTCAGTCGTGATGCAGCCCTGTATCATCGTGTCACGGGGTGACAGGTGTCACAACTGCACTCGCGCCGCTGCCTCTAGCGGGCCTCTCTTGCTTTCCACCACCCTAGAACCAAAAAACCGGCGAGGCTCTTAGAATTTCTCATTTTTGAGTCCCGTTTTTGACACAGTTCCGCGTGGAACTGTTACACGGTTGAGAATTTCACTTGCAGCAAAGCTCTATGTGTTGTGCGTGAGACGGTAACTCCCCGCACCCCATGACAAAGCGGGGAGGACGGGACCGGTTGACGGGAGTCCATCGGCCTGCGAGCGAAATTTCAGTGTCCCGAGAGGTGTCCCGAAACTGCCGAATGAGGTCACATTAGGTGAGATTTCGTGACCGAGCGCGACCGTAAGTGATTGGGATTGCGCGGCGTCGCATTGATAGAGAGAATTGCAGTTTTTGCCATGGGTCTAATGCTAAACCGTTATACGGGCTAACAGGCTAACACCTGTATCGAGGGTTCGAATCCCGACTGGAAGAAGAAGAGGAACGGACGTTTGGAGCGATACACGCGGGCAGTTGGGAATTCAACCGGCAAGGCTCTGTTCGCACGCGGCGCACTTCAAAAGGCGAATATCTGCAAAGACTCTGCAAAGGCGATTCTTGTCCCTGTGGAATCAGGCGATTGCGCAGAGCCACGCTTGCTCTAGGCGCGAGTCTCGGTTCGCCGGACAGTGGATGATTGATGGCACACGGGACCGAAACGAAACTCCGACGCGGGAGATGACGCTGTGGCGAATTTATCTTCTGAGGGCCGGATACCTCTTGATTGCTGTCGGGATGGGAATGCAGAAGGTTCCTGCCTTCCTTCATCACAGGCCTTGGGAGCTGATGCATGGCGTGGTCAATTCCATGCTGCTCGCGCTAGTGCTGCTGGCAGTCCTAGGACTGCGCTATCCCTTGAAAATGCTGCCGCTTCTGTTCTGGGAAATAGCATGGAAGGCCACATGGCTTCTCGCGGTGGCGCTGCCTGCCTGGCAGAATCACACCATGGACGCATTGCAGGCCGTTCGCTTCTGGCAGAATGGAAAATCTCAGAGAGTATACCGCAACCGCACTTCGCTCCCTCCTTTCCCCGCACCTACCAGACACGGTCGCAGATGTTCGCGAAATTCCCGGTGCTGTGGTTAGCACCTACGCCGGAACCGAGACCCCGCTGCAGTAAGTAAGTTTGAATTTGGCAAAGTACCTGGGGGAGGGTACAAGCCGGAAAGAAGCAGAGGAGATGCTCTGCAAATCAGGGCATAGGGACATATCCTACATGTACAAGCTGGTAGTGGATACGCTTTGATCCATCCCGTTGCATGTGCTCGCGGCCTGTCGCCCATGCGGGCGTCGCCCCAAGTCCTGATCAACGCCCATCGCAATCGCTATTCGTTAACAACCCAGTCGCTTCGAGATCACCTCCTGTATGCCGACTTGAACGAAGCCGCGTTGCGGAGGACGCATTCGCGTGTTTGCTGAGCCGACGGTCGAGTTGATCTGAGCTAGTTTGTGGCGCAGAGGAGGAACTCTCTGTGACCCATCTACGTCA
>JBEKWX010000390.1:0-3761 GCA_049512675.1 Terriglobales bacterium
AAAACTTCCAGGTAGAAAACGCAGCCCTAGCTTTTGAAAAAAATCTAAAGGGGTGCCCAAGCCCCGGTGCAATTCGGAGAGAATGCATGTCGTGGTACGCGTACTGCCTCACGGAACACCAGACCCTTTTGAACGGTGTTCGCGCCCGCCGTCCCTTCGTGCTGGATGGAATACAAGGTGTGAACTCCGCTCCCGTCATGAGCTACCCCAGCGGGGAATTTGCGGTGATTGTCAGTGAATTTGACCGCGCTTCCTCCAAACTCGACGAAAAGTCGGTTCTTGAACATGCCCGCGTGGTCAGCCAGAGCTTCCGGACCGCGACGGTCTTGCCTTTCCGCTTCGGAACGATCTTCGACACCGAGGATGCCATCCGGCAGGCGGTCCGCGCCAACCGGCGCACTTTCTGTGAGAGCGTGGCCCGGCTGCGCGGCAAGTCGGAGATGCGCATCAAGCTGGTGGTCCGCGACGGTTCTCTCCGCGGCGCTACGGAGGAGATTGTCCTGCCGGATACGGTCGGGCGCGAGTACCTTAGCAAGCTCCGGGAGAAGGCGTCGCGTGAGCGTGAGCGGCAGACCAAGGCGCGAGCCCTTTCCGTCCAGGTGCACAAGCTCTTCAACCCGATCGAGGAAGAAGTCAGCTGCAAGAAAGTTAGTGCCGATGGAATGTTGCTGGATATCGCACATCTCATCGACACCAAGTCGATCGAAAAATATCAGAACCGGTACAGCACGGCCGCCAAGCAATTCAAGGATTGCCAGCTGTTTGTGACCGGCCCCTGGCCGCCCTACCACTTCCTGCCCGGAAAGGTGCGCACCGTGGCCGGCGACAGCTAGAAGCTCTGCGCTTTGTGCCAAGCCCCCTTTCGAGGGGGTTTTGCTTTTGGAGAGTAGGCTATGTGGAAACGGGGATTGCCGCATCTCCGGCGGCGGAGACGGGGCTAGCCCCGTCTTTACTGCGAGCTCCCACCCTAACTTCTGCCAATGTGCAGCTTTATGCAGCTGGCATCACATTGTTCGGTGATCCCGACGCGGGCATGGCTCCAGGTGATTCAAGCTAAGGTCTTGATTTTTAACAGGTTCCCAAAATGGGATGCGCCGGGTGCGCCCGGTTCCCATTTTGGTTCGGCAAATGCTCATTTCCATTCCACTGAAGAGGCCGCACCGTTGGAACACTTCACACTCGATCGTCTCGACATGCCACCCTGTCCGTTCACGTCCCCCGAACGGCGCCAAAATTAGTCTCCTCATGATTCCCGCCACTTCGCCTCTTTGAAAAGGGTGGCCCCGAAAAGGGGCCGCTTTTTTTGCTGCTCGCGCTCGTGTACACTCGCGGTTTCCCAGCCATGAAGCGGCGCGAAAGAAGAGTGCACTGGGCAATGAGAACTTCCGCCAAGAGGAAGCTCAAACTGAAAACCCTGACTCGGCTGTTCGTTCTCCTGCTCTCCGGCAGCTTGGGCGCGTGGTCGCAGGCGGCGCTGCCCAAAGCCGCTGGGCGCGTGAATCTTGAGCCTCAGAAAAACCTTGAACCCAGCCCTTCCTCAACGAATGCGCAGGGCGCTCGGGCGGCAGCTGCTTTTTCCAAAGAGCTGCGCGATCAGTTGGAAGCGGTGCGCGACGCCGCTCTCACCAGCGATTACGCCTGGCATCAACTGGCGCACTTGACCGAGAACATCGGTCCCCGCCCGGCCGGATCGCCGCAAGCGCAGGCTGCCGCCGAATACGTCGCCGCGGAGATGCGCAAGCTTGGCCTGGAGGTTCACCTGGAGCCGGCGCAAGTGTCGCACTGGATTCGCGGCGAGGAAAAGGCGCAGCTGGTCGAATATCCCGGGCAGGCGCCGGAGACAACTCAGCGCATTGTTCTCACCACGATCAGCGGCAGCTCTGCGACTCCGGCCGAAGGCATCACGGCGGAGGTCGTGGTGGTGCACAACTTCAACGAACTCAGCGCTCTTGGCCGGCAAAAAGTTGCGGGCAAGATTGTGCTCTTCAACGTCCCCTTCGACGAGCGCAAAGCGCTCGCCGGCATGGCATTCGAGGCATACGGCGAAGCGGTTGGCTATCGCGGACACGGCGCCAAGGCAGCCGCTGAACTTGGCGCCGCCGCCTCGCTTGTCCGTTCCGTCGGAGGCGCCGACTATCGCCTGCCGCACACGGGTTACAGCGTTCCTGCCGGAATTCCCGCCGCGGCTCTTGCCGCCGAAGATGCCGACCTGATTGAACACCTCGCCGGCCAGGGCCGCGTTCGCATGCACCTCACGCTCACTCCGCAAAGCCTTGCTGACGCCACCGGGTACAACGTTGTCGCCGACCTCAAGGGCAGCGAGCATCCGGAGCAGATCGTGGTTGTCTCCGGTCATCTTGATTCCTGGGACCTCGGTCGCGGCGCCATCGACGACGGCGCGGGGGTGGTCATCTCCATGGCCGCGGCCGAAGTGCTCGAGCGCCTGCATATCCGCCCGCGCCGCACGCTGCGCGTTATCGCGTGGATGGACGAGGAAAATGGAGGCGGCGGACGCGAAGCCTATGCCAAAACTCACGCCGCGGAATTTCCGAACCACGTCGCCGCCATCGAGAGCGACTCCGGAGCCGGGCACCCTCTTGGTTTCTATATGAAGATGACGCCAGCCGCGCTTGCCGCTCTGGAGCCGCTGCGCGATATTTTGCGCCCCGTCGGCTCGACTGTCTTCCGCCCCACGGAAAGCAGTCCCGGGTCCGACATTGAACCGCTGGTGGAAGCGGGCGTTCCCGGTATTGGCATCATCCAGGACGGCCGCAAATATTTCGACTATCACCACACCGCCGCGGATACGCTTGACAAAGTCGATCCGCAGGATCTGCGCGAGAACGCCACGGCCATGGCGGTGATGGGATACGCACTCGCCAGCATGCCCGTGACGCTGCCGCGATAGCGAGTGAGAAATCGCCCCAGTCACTATTCTCGCCATGCCTGAGCGAAATCGTGTACGATGCTCGCGTCCTTTCCATCT
The DNA here is from genome assembly GCA_049512675.1 of Terriglobales bacterium. Taxonomy (GTDB): domain Bacteria; phylum Acidobacteriota; class Terriglobia; order Terriglobales; family Acidobacteriaceae; genus Acidiflorens. The sequence continues at coordinate 2,987 of JBEKWX010000390.1, forward strand.
ACACTCCGGCAGCAATTGAAACCAGCTTGATGTCACGAGCAGGTGACTTTGGGTGTTGCTGGTGCGGGGTGTGGGCAACCAAACAACCTACCGACGAAAAGGGGAGACAATGAAACGTAATCAGTTGCTGTCAGCTTTTGGGGTCATGTTGTTCGTAGCCTGTTCGCTGGCCGCCCAGGAAAAACCCGGAACGCTGGCCGCGGTGGAGTTCCAGAAACCGAAGAACGGAATGGTGCCGCAGTACGAGGCTGGACGGAAGCAGAAGGCGGCATGGCATAAGCAACAGAACGACCCTCAGCCATTGTTGGTGTGGGAGATACTGAGCGGCGACAATACGGGAACATATCTGGTCGGCCGGTTCGGCCAACACTGGGCGGATTTCGACAAGCCCCCCATTTCGGACGAGGCCGATCTGGCGGAGTTCCAGAAGGTTGTGGGCACCTACGTGGACTCCGTCACCGCTCGCTACTATCAGTTATTGCCCAAGATCAGTAACCCTCCGAGCGGTGCCACGATGCCTCCCAAGTTCTCAGAAATCTTGATCTTCCAAGTGCGCTCCGGGAAGGGCTCGGATTTTCGGTCGGCTATCGACCGCATCTACGAGGCGTCACAGAAGACGAAGTGGACCCCCAATTTCGAATGGTACGTGTTGGTGAACGGCGGACAGACAGGAACCTATGTGCTATCCCTGCCACGCAACAGTTGGGCAGACTTCGAGGATAAACCTGAGGTGAAGCCCTTCCGCGACATGCTCAAAGAAGCTTTTGGACAGGCG
>JBEKWX010000391.1:0-3731 GCA_049512675.1 Terriglobales bacterium
CGCTCATTTCCTGAATCCCGTCGGGTGGCACCCGCGTGGCCGCGGTGTAGGAATTTCCGCCCTGGTTCATGGCCGGCAATTGCCGGTAGGCATCCATGTTTTGCGAGCCGTCGATATTGAAGACCACGGAGCGGCTGGGCGCACCATTGATCGCGATCTGGGTAAAGGTGTAGGCGGTGTTGGTGGAGGTGCCCGGCAGGAGAAACGCGAAGCGAGTGTAGTCGCTGTTGCCCATGGGCAATTCGGTCACCTCCTGCGCCGTGATGTTGCCGCCGACGGTATCAGTCTCAGTCTCGAGGATCGGCGCTGCTGCACTCACCTCGACCCGCACCTCGACTCTTCCGGGGACGAGCGTCACGGGGATTTCGTTCACCTGGTTCAAATTCGTGATGATGTTGGTCTGGACGTAGGACTTGAAACCGTTTTTCGTAACGGTCAGTCTGAAGGTTGCCAGCGGCAACTCCTGGAAGCGAAACACGCCGCTGCTGTCGGTTGTCACGGAACGTTCCAGGCCGATGTCGGTCGCGGAAAGTGCCACCTGAGCACCCTCGACGGCTCCACCCGAGCTGTCGTGCACGGTGCCGGTGATGCGGCCGGGAAATATCTGGGCGTGCGAACTTCCCTCAAAAACAAGGACTAAACAAAGAGCAAGCGACATGGAGAGGATTAAGCGCATACGAAACATAAACGCCCCCATAGACACGATGATTGGATTGGCTCCGCCCGGCATAGGTCTGCTCCGAACTCCGCTGTGAGTTCGCGACTAGAGTCACCCTGCCAAGCATCCGCTGGCCCCAAAGTTTCACACAGAGAAGGGTGGCATGTCAAGGAAAGTCTTGTGGTATACAATTGATATGCAATACGCGAAGCTCGCAAATTCTGCGATATGCTGCTACCGTACGTCGCCCGCATAATGAAGTGAGAAAGAATGATAATGATGAAGAGAGGAGGATGGATGACCAAGCTCAGGAAAGTAAGGCACGTGCAAACCTCGCGGCAGCAGCCTGTCAGCGCACCTCGGGCCAGCACACTGCGGCATGGAATGGCCAAGCCTCCTGAGGACTCACTAAGTGAGCAAGTGTATCAGTCGTTAAAGCGGGACATCGTCACTGGAATATACCCACCGGGGGAAGCACTGAGTGAGAAGGATCTCGCCCGGAGATACAACAGCAGCCGCACGCCGGTGCGCGAGGCCGCCGTCCGGCTCCAGCAGGACAACCTGCTACGTGTGGTCCCCAATCGTGGTTACTTCGTCACCAAGATATCGGTACAGGATCTGACTCAGCTGTACGAGTTCCGGACGACGGTGGAATGTGCGTGCGCGGAGCTGGCCGCGGCAAAGGGTACGAATCCCGAACTGATGGAGGGTCTGGAGAAATTGGCCCACACGGAATACAAGATTGACGACCGGAAAAGCTACATTCATTTCATTACGGCAGACACGGCCTTTCACATCGGCATCGCACAATTGGCGCGAAACCAGCTCCTGCTGAGGGCGGTCGAAACCGTCCGCTGCCAAATGGAGCGGATCATGTATGCCGCAATTGACATCGGGTACTACGGAGAGCTGCCGGTTCACGAGCACTGCGAAATCCTGGACGCAATCAACAACCGCGACCCACAACGAGCGCGCCAGCTGATGTATGGTCACATCTTTGGCTCAAGGGACAAGGTTCTTCGGGTCGCTGGCGGCGCCCCCGGGCAGTTTTGACGCTCGACTTCGACCATTGACCACATCGCATTCGAGATACCTCTCGCCAATTTTGTAGACCAAAGGAAGAGACTGCAGACATCGGGGCTCCAGTACCGCATCGTGCTCTCCATGTCCGAGTGACCGAGCCATTGCTGAACGGTTCGCAGATCGACACCGGCCCACAGGCACCGGGTTGCGAACGTAGCGCGGAACTTGTGAAGCCAGAAACCGTCCGAGTCTAGCTTTGCACGTTCGGCAATGGCCTTCAGGCAGTCGAGGAAGTCTAGCTTGGGTCTGCATCCGGCAGTGGGGAACACCAGACTGCAATCCTTGGCTGCCTTCGCCTTCCACGCCTTCAGGCTCTCTGGGAGCTTCGCAGGAATGGGAATCTCACGCTCTTTGTGCGCCTTCGGTGTCCATCCCGCGTCCGGTTTGTGACTGACGCGGACAGTCGATGCTGCGAAGTTCACATCCGACCAGTAGGTGAACATCACCTCTTGCTCGCGTTCACCGGTCATCAGGAAGAACTCGTACCACAACCGTTCCTCTGCATCACACGCTGCGAAGAGTTTGCCGAGTTCTGCCTGCTCGTAGATTTCCGGCTCCTCTTCGGTGTAGCGCGGCCAATCGTTCTTGCCTACCAGTCCGCGACTCCCTTGTGCCTTGAGGAAGGCCACGGGGTTTTCAAACTTGTTGTACACGCTGCGCGGTGCCTGTTCTTTCTCATCCCGCAGGAACGCGCAGAACTTGAGCAGGTCCTTGCGGTCAATGTCTTCGACGTTGAGCTTGTGGCAGGATTCGGTGAAGTAGCTCAAGGCCGTCGTGTATGCCGCCAGCGTCTTCGGCTTCTTCGTGAGCGTCGTTTCTTCTAGGTACTCCGCGACGGCTGCGGCAACGGACCTGTGCCCGTTCTGGTGGTTCTCCGGCACTGTGGCATCCCCGTTGTTTAGCTCGGTCTCCTTCTGCAGACGCATGGCACTGGCGTCCGCTGCGTCTTTGCCGACGCGGATGCGTTTGCCGTCACCGTGCCATTCGATGTAGTACGCGCCTTCGGGGTGGCGCTCGGGCTTGCCATGGACCAGCACCACATCGGGCTTGACGCGGCCATTCGCTGAGAGCACAAGAGGGCAGTAGCGCAGACCGGCGCTGGTTCTGATTCGTTTGGTGAGATTGACATCGCGGTCCACTGATCCGGAGTACTCATTGAGAATCCGCCGGGTCCGGGTCAATGAGTGTAATCGCGATTTTTCGCCAACCATTCCGGAACGAGGGATGCGCCACGCTGCGCAGTTGTCCTTCCGCGGAACTCGTGCCTGGGACCAGAGTCGGCTCAGGTGCTGAAAGTTTTGACAGCTTACAGATTGAGCATGACGCTGTATTCTTGTTGACGATAAATGCCCACATCTCAGCGATAGGGGTTGGTGTATATGTTCACCGAAACAAGGAAACATCTGGACGCAGGAGTTCTCCCTCTCTGGAATGCAGTCTTCTGCCTGGATTGCGAGGTCATCAGCAGCAGTCGCGGTGACGAATGCGTCGCGTGCAAAAGCCGCTCCCTGGTGAGCCTGGCTCGGATGCTCGGGGGTAGTTTGCTCGCGCACAAGGCACAACACTTTCAAGCATGGGGAAGTGGGTTATTCGACATCACCATTACGATTGAGTTGCAGCAGATGCACCCCAAAGACTTGAGCACCACCGTTGAGAGATTAACCACTGTGATTGGCCCGAAGCTCGCACGAGACCGAGCGTCATTCCACATCACTGTGAAGCCGGCAGTAGACAAACTCGACCTACAGCCCTTGCTTTGCTTCCCAGAACGGGATGCCGCATAGAGCATTGCTATCACGTAGGGTCCAGCGAACCTTTCGCTTCTTGCCGAGGATTCTCTTTCGGTTGTGGACTGGCTGTTGTTACCGGGCGTGGCTGTTGAAAAACTCCCTCACTAGAAAATGGTCGAAAAAACTTTGCGCTAGGATGCCCTATAAACGACCTTCTCGGTTCGGGTAGACATTTTCTATCCCCCAAATTTCGGCTGTTT
>JBEKWX010000392.1:0-3726 GCA_049512675.1 Terriglobales bacterium
AAGGCGATGATGCCGACGTCTTCGGTTTTCACTACCAGAACCAGATGCTGGCTGTGAACCTGTTTCACATGCGGGGAGGAAAAGTCCTCGACCGCCGCGAATTTTTCTGGGAAGACCTGCCCCAGCTCGCCGCGCAACCAACCGAACAAAACGACGGAGAGACGGGCGTCGCCGCCCGTCCCACCGCCGATTCCTTCCATCCCAACGAATTCTTCTCCGCCCTAGTCAAGCAGCTCTATCTGGCCCAACCCTACGTCCCGCGGAACATCGTAGTTCCCGTCGACTTCGAAGACCGTGAAGAACTGGAAGACGCGCTCAGCGAACAGCTCGCGGGCGAGGGCGCCCGCGCCACACGAGTGCATATCACGGTTCCGCAGCGCGGGGACAAGCGGGAGCTCATCGATCTCGCCGGCAACAATGCCAAGCAGTCTTACGACCAGCGTTTCCGCGTCCTCAAGCCAAATGCGCGCGCCATTCAAGAGGCCCTCCAGGACGCACTCGCGCTGCCCGAGTTGCCTAAGCGCATCGAGTGTTTCGACATTTCTCATATTCAGGGAGCGGAAACGGTGGCATCAATGGTGGTGTGGGAAGACGGCAAGATGAAGAAATCGGATTACCGTAAGTTCATTATCAAGACCGTCGACGGCGTGGACGATTTCGCCTCCATGCGCGAGGTGGTCACGCGCCGCTACAAGCGGCAGCAGGAAGAGAAAAAGCCCACGCCCAGCCTGGTGCTGATCGACGGCGGCCTGGGACAGCTGCACGCAGCCGCCCAGGCGCTCGAGGCGCTCGAAATCATCAACCAGCCGCTGGCCGCCATCGCCAAGCGAGAAGAGATCATCTACGTCTACGGACAGGAAGACGACCTCGTCGTTCTCGATCATCATTCTCCTGTCTTACACCTAGTGCAGATGATCCGCGACGAAGCCCATCGCTTTGCCGTAACCTTCCATCGCAAGCGCCGCCAGATCCGGGACCGCGCCACCGAGTTACGAGAAATTCCCGGGGTTGGCGAATCCACCACCCGCCGCCTGCTGGAACATTTCGGCAGCCTGCAAGCCGTAAAGCAAGCGGATGTCGCGGCCCTGTCGGCGGTCGTGACCAAAGCTCAAGCCGAAGCAATTCTCGAACATTTTCGGAAGGCAGGCACCGTGACCGCGTGATGATGGGATTTGCACAGGGACAAGGGGCAACTGTCGGCGTACAATTTTTACCGTAGCTCGTGTTCGCAATCGAGCGGGAGGCCTCCATGCCCGTGTACGACTACGTCTGCAACGATTGTCACAAAACCTTCGAATTAATTCTCACCATCAAAGAACACGAAGTAAACGCGAAATGCCCCAAGTGCGGCAGCAAGAACGTGGAGCAGGAAGCAACCGCGTTCTACGCCGTGACTGGGAAGAAGAGCTAGGTTAGGCCCTGGAAGATAACCACGCGGCGCCGGGTGGTGAAGTCGGGAGGCGTTGTGCGCCCTACGGATTCTTCTGCCTGGATTTTGTCGACTCCGGAACTGACCCTCGTGCCCCGGATGCTCTGAATCCCTGTCACCCACCCTTTTCGCAAAATACGCGAAAAGGATGGAGCACCCGCGCATCCGCATGAATCTGCTCTCAGCGCACCGAGGCTGTCGTTAGACGCTTTGGCCCGGCTTCCAGTATGTGCTCCGGGCACTCGGCCAGCATCAGCTTGAAGTTCTCGATGAAGCGAGCCGCCAACGCATCGTACTTGCTGAAATACTGGTCGCGGCTGGGCCAGGTATTCGCCGGATCCAGGATCTGCGACGGCACTCCCTCGCATTGAACCGGCACGTCGAAGCCAAAGACCGGATCTTTCCTGTACTCCACCTTGAGCAGTGAGCCGCTGAGCGCGGCGTTGAGCAGCGCGCGGGTGTGACGGATGCTGATGCGCTTGCCCACGCCAAACGGCCCGCCCGTCCAGCCCGTGTTGACCAGCCACACGTTCGAGCCGTGCTTCTGAATCTTTTTCTTCAGCAGTTCCGCGTAGGCCAGCGGGTGATGCACCATGAACGGGCCCCCGAAGCACGTGCTGAAGGTCATCTCAGGCTCCAGCCCCAAACCGATCTCAGTGCCGGCAATCTTGCTGGTGTAGCCGGAAATGAAATGGTAGATGGCCTGATCGGGGTTGAGCCTAGAGATGGGCGGCATCACGCCGGAGGCATCGCAGGTAAGGAAAATGACGTTGCGCGGGTGCCCGGCGCGCTTCTCCGGCAGGTGATTGGCGATGTAAGAAAGCGGATACGCCGCCCGCGTGTTCTCCGTCATAGTGTCGTCGTTCAAATCCAGCCGCCGCGACACGGGATCGAAGGTGACATTTTCCAGCACGGTCCCGAACTGCCGTGTGCAGGCATAAATCTGCGGCTCGGCTTCTGGCGAAAGGCGAATCACCTTGGCATAGCAGCCATCTTCGAAGTTGAACACTCCGTTGTCGCTCCAGCCATGCTCGTCGTCGCCGATCAGGTGCCGGGTGGGATCGGCGGAAAGCGTCGTCTTGCCGGTGCCCGAAAGCCCGAAGAAAATCGCCACATCGCCGTCGTTACCGACGTTGGCCGAGCAGTGCATGGAGAGCACGCCCTGCAACGGCAACAGGAAATTCAGGACCGTAAAGATGGTCTTCTTGATTTCCCCGGCGTAGTTGGTGCCGCCGATGATGGCCAGACGTTCCCGGAAGTTGAGCATGATGAACGTTTCCGAACGCGTGCCGTCCACCATGGGCGAGGCTTGAAACGAAGGCGCCGCGATCACGGTGAACTCGGGCATGTGGCGCCGGAGCGCATCTTGACCCCGAACCTTCAGGAACATGGTGCGCGCAAACAAACTGTGCCACGCCTTCTGCGTGATGATGCGGACGGGCAGGCTGTACTCCGGGTCGGCTCCCGCGAAGCAGTCCTGCACGAAGACATCGCGCCCCTGCAAGTAGCCCTGCAGGCGCGCCAGCAGGGCGCTGAAATTCTCGCTGGTGACGGGCCGGTTGTACTGGCCCCACCAGATCTTCTCCTCGGTGGATTGCTCGCGTACGACGAATTTGTCGGCCGCGGCGCGGGCGGTGTGTTTGCCGGTGTCCACCACCAGTGGTCCGAGGTGCGAGAGACTGCCCTCGGAACGGAAAATACTCTCCTCATAAAGCGCCGGCGTCGGCAGATTCCAGTAGGCACGCCGCAGATTGACCAGTCCATGGTTGGCGAGGCCGTAGGCACTGGCCAGCTTCCCTGCCTCTTTTACAGCGGGAGATTGCACGTCGAGGTAGATGTTCATTGCCAATCCCTCACGAGTTTGCGGTCGCCGAGGTACAGTTCGTTGGCGGAGTTCGGATCGAGCGCCCACTTGATGCGATCCAGGCCCTCGGTAATATCGCGGATAGTGCCGCAGTAACTCAGCCTGAGATGCCCCTCAAAGCCGAATTCCTTGCCCGGAACCGTGACCACCCGCACTTTCTCCAGCAGGAAATTGGAGAGCTTCTGCGAATCCTTCATGTAAGCGCTGAAATCCGGGAAGCAATAAAAAGTTCCTTCTGGCTTATGCACTTTGACGCCGTCGAAAGCGTGCAAGCGGTCCATCATCACGTTTCGATTGTTCTCGAGCGTGACTCGCAGGCTGTCCACCGACGATTGCACGCCGTTGAGCGCGCCCACCGCTGCCCACTGCCCTGGGGAAGAAGGCCCGGAGGTCTGTTGCGACTGGATGGTCGCCATGGCCTCGATCAGCGGCT
>JBEKWX010000393.1:0-3720 GCA_049512675.1 Terriglobales bacterium
GACATGGCCGTGTTCATTGCGCGGCTGCTGCCCGTGATCCGCACATTTATCGCGCTGCCCGCCGGAATCGCGCGCATGCCGCGCGGCAAATTCCACATCTATACTTTCCTCGGATCGTGGCCCTGGTGTTTCGTGCTGGCTTACTGCGGCATGAAACTAGGCGAAAACTGGCGCTCGCTCGGCAAGTACTTCCATAAGTTCGACGCGATCATCGGAGTCTTGCTGTTGGGCGGGATCGTCTGGTTCCTCTGGTCGCACTGGCAGAATCGGCTGCGCGCCGCGGAGTAGCATGGGATTTCTGATTTACCTTCTATTCCGTTGGGGCCTCATCGGCGTCATCCTTGAGGGACTGGCGATTGTTCACTTTATCCGGCGGCGGCCGGATACTTACTGGATTTTCATCATCCTGTTTCTTGGTCCGCTGGGCGCGATCATCTATCTTTTCGTCGAGGCGCTGCCCGACATTGGACCGCTGGGGCAATCCTTCAAAGTCTTTCCGCGCCGCCGGCGCATTGGCGAACTGGAAGCTGCGATTCGCGACAATCCTTCGGCCGGAAACTATGAGGAACTCGGCGACCTTTACATGGACGACGGCCAGCTCCAGTTGGCGCGAGCTGCGTTCGACAAAGCCATCGCTGCCCGCGCCGATACGCCGGACCCCTTTTACCGGCGCGGAGTTTGCGCGATTCTTTTAGGAGACGCCGCGGCCGCGCTGGCCGACCTGGAGCGGGTGGTCGCGAAAGACCCTGACTACGATTTCCAGCGCGCGGCTGGCTTGCTCGCCCACGCCTACGCGCAGACTGGACAAAAAGAAAAAGCCGAGGCGCTCTTCCGGCAAGTAACAATCACCTCGACGTTGTCAGAGACTTACTTGAATTTCGCGGATCTGCTGGCTTCCGAGGGACGCAACGCCGAAGCCCGAGAATGGGCGCAGAAGGTGCTCGATAAGAAGCCGACCATGCCCGGCTACCTGCGGCGGCGGGAGCGGCCTTGGTTTCGGCGAGCGAATGAGGTGCTCAAAAGATTGCCAGCGTGAGAGAGCACCCCCGGTGCGGTCTTTGCCCCGACGTGCAAACGGCCTGTTTTTGACAATGATCTTTCAGTTCGCCGATCTTCGCGAATATCTTAAATCCATAGGAAAGAAGCAGTATTGCTATTAGGATTGCTCTTCCAGGCTAGAATTCGAGAAATTCTAATACACACAAGGTCCGTGATCCTGAGAATTATTATTATCGTCACTGTTCTGATCGCAGCTGTTCTGGCTCTCGCTGCGACCAAGCCCAAGACTTTCGAGGTCCAGCGCTCGATAAGTATCAAGGCTCCCCGGGAGAAAATCTTCGCGCTCATCAACGACTTCCACAGTTGGAGTGGATGGGCACCCCAGGACAAACTGGACCCCACCATGAATAGGACATACGGCGGGGCCGCAAACGGCAAGGGCGCCGTGTCGGAATGGAATAGCACTGGCAGCGCCGGCAAGGGGCGGATGTCGATAACTGAATCGGTGCCGCCCAGCATGATTTCGATCAAGGTGGATTTCGTGAAGCCGTTTGAAGCCCATAACATCAATGAGTTCACTCTCGAACCTGATGGAGCCTTGACCAAGGTCACGTGGACCATGCACGGTACAAATCTCTATATCATGAAGATCATGAGCATTTTTGTGAACATGGACCGCGTAGTCGGGAGGCACTTCGAGAGCGGGCTCGACAACCTCAAGACCGTCGCTGAACAATAGAGATATGAAGCCGTTTCCCTCAAAAGCCAAGAGCTAACAGCTAAAGTGCTATCCTTCCCCCGATGCGAATTTCCTACTTAGAATGCACTCGATGCGGAGAGCATCTCTCCGCCGCCCGCCCGCAGAATATTTGCCCCAAAGATGGCGGAGTGCTTTACGTCCGTTACGATCTTGCCAGCCTGAAAGGGAAGTTTCGTCCCGAAAATTTATCAGGGCGCGTAGCCAGCATGTGGCGTTACGCCGAGGTTCTCCCCGAACTTTCGAAAAGCGAAAAGCCCGTCACGCTCGGCGAGGGATTCACGCCCATGCTTCCCAGCCTGTGTGGTGGCGGGGCTCTGCCCCGCCGGGACGGGGCGGAGCCCCGTTACCACACGAGCGGCGAGTTTGCCAATGTCTTTATCAAAGACGAAGGGCTGAATCCAACCGGATCGTTCAAAGCGCGGGGCATGTCGGTCGCGGTGACCATGGCTAGACATTATGGTTTGAAGAAGCTCGCCGCTCCTTCTGCCGGAAACGCCGGTGGTGCGCTGGCAGCCTACGCGGCCGCGGCGGGCATCGAAGCCTACATTTTTATGCCGAAAGATGTGCCCTTGGCGAATCGCATGGAATGCGATTACTACGGCGCGCACGTCACTCTGGTCGACGGCCTGATCAGCGACTGTGGCCGCATGGTTGCCGAACGCAAGGACAAGGAAGGCTGGTTCGATGTCTCGACCCTCAAAGAGCCATTCCGCGTCGAAGGCAAGAAGACGATGGGCTATGAGGTTGCCGAGCAACTCGGCTGGAAGCTTCCGCAAGGCATCATCTATCCGACGGGCGGAGGCGTGGGGATGATCGGCATGTGGAAGGCCTTCGATGAAATGGAGGAGTTGGGCTGGATCGGTTCTGAGCGCCCGAAAATGATCACGGTGCAGGCTGCTGGCTGCGCGCCGATCGTGAAAGCCTGGGAAGAGGGAAAGAGCGCTTCCGAAATGTGGGCTGGCGCCGCGACCTTTGCCTCCGGCCTGCGCGTGCCCAAGGCTTATGGCGATTATTTGATTCTCGAGATACTCAAGAAAAGCCGGGGCGCCGCGGTCGCTGCGACCGACGAGGAAATCCTGGCGGCCACGCGACACTGGGCCAGCGTGGAGGGCGTATTCGCCGCGCCCGAAGGGGCCGCGTCGCTCGTGGCTTATCAGAAGCTGCGCGCCGGCGGCTTCTTCCGCGCCGAAGACAAGGTGGTGCTCTTCAATACCGGCTCGGCTTACAAGTATCTCGACATGATTGAAGCGCAAGAAAAGACGGCGCGGCCAGAACCGCCCGCTGCAGGCAACATTGGCGGGATCATCGGGCCGTATTAGCGCGTCGTAAGTTGCGAGACGCTGTGAATTGATCCGGCTAACGTTGGGGGACACTCCAGGCGAGAGTTCTTTACCACAGGGAGCACAGAGGAAAACAGGGAAATGCTGCCTTTGTTCCTCCTGCGTTTCCCAGTGCCTCTGTGATGGAGGTTAGACATCTCCACATGGATTCTATATTTCAGCGCGACCAGTCCCGGGCACAGCGCGAAGAAATGGTGCGCACGCAACTCGCAGAGCGCGGGATTGACGATCCCCGCGTGCTTGATGCTATGCGCAAAGTTCCGCGGCACGAGTTTGTTCCAGAGCCCTACCGGCTCGACGCCTATGGGGACCACCCGTTGCCGATCGGCGAAGGACAAACTATTTCGCAGCCTTACATCGTGGCCGCGATGCTCGAGTATCTCGCTCTTGCAGCCACCGATCGCGTCCTTGAAGTCGGCACCGGCTCGGGCTACGTAACGGCACTGCTTTCGCTGCTCTCGGCTGAGGTGTATTCGGTGGAGCGCCATGCGCCACTGGCCGTCTTGGCGGAAACCACGCTGCATCGGTTGGAATATCGCAACGTGAAGATCAGAGTCGGCGACGGCACCCAGGGTTGGGCAGAGTACGCGCCCTTTGACGCCATTCTCGTTTCTGCCGCGA
>JBEKWX010000394.1:0-3705 GCA_049512675.1 Terriglobales bacterium
CAGCAAGATGACGTAAATGTAGGGACTGGACGATCCGGTTTGGCGGATGCGCTGGCAAAGCTCAATGCCATCCAGATCGGGCAGCACCCAATCGAGCAGAACGAGCTTGGGAGCATTCGGCTGCTCCAGGATTCGCCAAGCCTCGGAGCCGCTCTCCGCGAGGGTGACTCCAAAAGCCCAGCTTCGCAAATGATCGCCGATCAATTTGCGGTAGACAGCGGAATCATCGACCACCAAGGCTTGCATCAGTCTTGAGCCTCCGACCTCCGCTTCGCCAAACCACGAACCGCCGCCCATTCGTCCCCCTTGGCAGATGAGTACCTGACCTCACCATCATAAGACCAAGAGGTGCTTGAGGAGGGCTGGCAAAGGGCTGGCCCGTGTATACAGAGATACGTCTTGAAGAATCGGCAAACGGAGCCAGATGCTTTAGTTAGTAGGCTCGGGCGGGGATTGGAAGCCAACTTTCAAGCGCCGAAAGCGTATCCGGCGGGCGTGTCGGGGCTAGCTTCACCCGCCCACACGCGGCAGCCTCGAGTGAACGCTGGGACTTCTATCTCGTCTGAGGGTTGACCTGAGCTTCTCCTGCGGCCTAACATACCGCCGACGGCACTGAGGCCCTCGAAATGATCGGCCAGACAGTCTCCCACTATCACATCGTTGGAAAACTCGGTGGTGGAGGCATGGGCGTGGTGTATGAGGCGGAAGACACACGCCTGTCCCGTCACGTCGCTCTCAAGTTCATTCCCGCGGAGATGGTCCACGACCGCAAGTCGCTCGACCGCTTCGTGCGCGAAGCCCGCGCCGCTTCCCAATTGAACCATCCCGGCATCTGCACCATCCACGATATCGACGACAACGCCGGACATCCCTTCATTGTCATGGAGAAACTGGAAGGGATGAGTCTGAAGGAGCGGATACGGGGGAAGCCGATGGAAGTCGACGAGATCCTCGACATCGGCATCCAGGTGGCGGATGCTTTGGCGGCATCGCACGCCAAAGGGATCATTCATCGCGACATCAAGCCGGCCAATATCTTTGTGGCACAGAGCGGTCAAACCAAGATCCTCGATTTCGGATTGGCCAAGTCGGCGCGCGAACCGGGATCGGACGAGGCAGCGATGGAGGACTCGCTGACGGCGGTGGGCGTGATTCCGGGAACCGCGGTTTACATGTCTCCGGAGCAGGCGCGCGGCGAAGAACTGGATCCGCGGAGCGATTTGTTCTCGCTCGGAGTCGTGCTCTACGAAATGGCGACGCGCAAAAAGCCTTTCGCCACCGGCAACGTGATTACCACGCTGGACGCGGTCCTGAATCAGAAGCCGGTCTCTCCTCTCGAGCTCAACCCCGCGCTCCCGCCGGATCTCGAAGGCATCATCGGCCGCGCCATGGAGAAAGACCGGGGACACCGCTACCCAAACGCGCTGGCGATGAAGGGCGATCTCCAGTCGCTGAGAAAGGAAACGGAATCGGGGTTGACCAAGAGTGGGGCGCGGCGGCCAGCCTTGCCGTATCGCATCGCCACGACGACGTTTCAGGCCTCGAGCAAGTTGCCAACGTACCTGCTGCTGGGAGTCAGCGCACTGCTGCTCACGGTCTTGGTCGCGGTAGGAGCGTGGTGGTTCAGACAGCGTCAGATGGTAGGCGGTGGCGCGGCCAAGAACACCATTGCGGTGCTGCCGTTGCAAAACATGAATGGCGATATCAGCGTGGAGTTTCTTCGTTTCGCGCTGGCCGATGAAATTGCCAACACGCTCACTTATACCCGGACGCTTGACGTTCGCCCATCCGCGATCACGCGAAAGTTTGTGAGCAATGACGTCGATCCGCAGCAGGCGGGCCGCGCCGTGCATGTGGCTAACATTCTGACCGGACACTTCCTGAAGCAGGGCGACCGCCTTCTGATTACGCTCGAAGCGATCCAGGTGGATGGCAACCGGCTTTTGTGGCAGACCAACGTGACCGCGCCCGCCCAGGACCTGATCGCATTGCAAGCGCAGATGGCTGCCCAGATTCGGCAAGGGTTGTTGCCGGCGCTCGGTGCGGCCGGTGGTTTTCTCGATACCGGCATTCGCCCGAAAAACGCGGAGGCCTACGATCTCTACCTGCATAGCCTGGCGCTGCCTCACGATGCCGGGCCGAACAAGGACGCCATCGCGGTTCTCGAGCATGTGGTCGAAGTGGACCCAACCTATGCGCCGGCATGGGAACAGCTCGGCGTGCGTTGCTACTATGACGCGTCCTATTCGAATGGTGGCGAGCCGATGTTCCAGCGCTCCAATCAAGCCTGCGAACGCGCCGTAGGGCTTGATCCGAATCGGGTCTTTGCCGCCAGACAGCTGATCGCCAACCGGGTTGAGCGGGGCGAACTCGGTAAGGCGTACCAGGCGGCGCAGGCGATGGTCAAGCGTCGTCCGGAGAGTGCCGAGGCCCATTTCGCGATGGCCTATGTCTATCGTTATGCCGGGATGCTGGGGCAATCGACGAATGAATGCAACACTGCGCTGGCCCTCGATCCTGGTAACTATTCTTTTCGCTCTTGCGCCTGGGCGTTCATGGAGTTGGGTAAGACCGAACGGGCTGCGGATTTTGTCCGTCTGGATGCCGGTTCGGAGTACGCGGCGTATACGATGCCTTCCCTTCTTTTGCGCGAAGGGAAAATTCAGGAAGCACGCGAGGCCGTGAAGCGCATGCCGACCGCGCCGCGCTATCACCGCGATCTGCTGGAGTCTTGTCTACAGTTGGGGCCAGCCGCAGATCTCGACCGGATCGCGCATGAAGCGGAAACCAGCCAGCCCACCGAGCCCGACCCTGAGTGGTGGTATAACGAGGGATCACTCCTCGCGTACTGTGGCAAGAAACAAGCGGCTCTGCATCTGCTCCAGAGCGCGGTCGAGCAGAACTATTGCGCGCACGAGAATCTGCTTTCCGATCCTCTGCTGGCAAAACTTCGCACAGATACAGCGTTTGACAAAGTGCTGACTGCTGCGGGCGCTTGCCAGGAGGCGGTGCGAGCGGCTGAGAACACACAGGGCAAGTGAAACGCAAGCGGACTTTCGCGGCTATTTACTAGTTGGTACTGGGTCGTACCCCCCCCCATTTCCGCTAAAGTATTCAGGAATAAGGACTTAATTTCAAAGTATTCATAAGTAAGGACTTAGCTCGACTGTCCCAACTTGGGTGTGGCTTGTCTTATCCGGCGTCAGAAAAAAATTAATATCCCTTCCTTTAGAATCATAGAGTTGGCGGTAAATTCCTTTCAAATCTTTGAATTTAAAGGAGTTATATGCAAAATATCCAGGAATAAAAACTTACAGTTGTCAAAGAGCGCTGAAATGGTTTTGGGGCAGCTTCGAGGGCCGTCTTTGATTGACGGATCTTCAAACTGCCCCAATCAGGTGATTATTGTCTCGCACGACGGACCTTAAGTCAATTTGTTTCGATCACGGGTGGTGGCTCAGTTTAAAAAAAAGAGGCGAGCCGAGCGTGTAGCTGCCGCCGGCAAAAAGCAGGTCCTTCGCTTCGCTCAGGATGACAATTCTTTGCGATGATCAAGTGCAACACCGACCTTTTTCCGCAGCCTGCTAGTGTAGTGCGTCACAACTAACAACCTTTATCAATCCGCGCGCGTCTTATGATGTTAAGGAGACGGTTGCGGATGCGCATAGCCCCAGTCATTACCTTGAGTCCGGAGCAGCGGACGGT
>JBEKWX010000395.1:0-3704 GCA_049512675.1 Terriglobales bacterium
AAGGCGGTCACGGAAATTCCTGTGCCCATTCCGAAGCGCCGCGCCAGCACAGGGTAAAGGAATCCCCGGAAAAACAATTCTTCCATGAGAGGTCCAAGAGTCACGGCAAAAACCGAGACGAGAACAATCGTCGCGTGGCGCTGCAGGAGCTCATCAAAAGGAGTCTCTTTGGGAAACGGAAGAAAGTGTGCCAGGAACAGAAAAGCGATTTGCATTGCGAGGCCCACCCCCAGGAACGGCCAGATGTTCGCGGGCCAATTCCAGTGAAGCGCTTTCCAGAAGCGCGGGCTGCCCCTCTCCTTCGTGACCAGGATGTACATGTAGCCAAGCAGCAACAGGTAGGCCAGCATCTGGGCGACGATGAGAAGTTCAGGAAGCGCACTGACGCGGAGAACTCGCGCTTTGGCGGTGGCTCCGGGCACAATTGCGAACATGCCAAGACCGCAGGCGATCATGGCGACGATCGCCATGATCATCAGACGGAAAACATCCAACCCGTTCCACGCCGGATCGAGCGGCGCGGTGGGGACGAGTTCGCCCGCTTGAGCGGCATAAGGGAGATCGCCGGAACTGAGACCATCGGCGGAAACCGGGGCCGCATCCGTGGCCTGCGGCGCTGGCCTCGGACTCTCCGGGAGATCGTCGGGAGAAAAGTTCAAGCGAGTTCCCCTGTGCCGGTGGGCGCGAGCACGCCTGTCGCCGATCCATTCTTCGCCGATCCATTCTTCGCCGGCCCATTCTTCGCCAGCCCATTTCTTGCCGACCCATTCTTCTCTGACCCCGTAAAATACGCGCTCAGCGCCTGACCGGTGTAGGACTTCTTCACGCGCGCGACCTGTTCGGGCGTGCCCTGGGCCACGATGCGGCCGCCTTCTTCACCGCCTTCGGGTCCGAGATCGACGATCCAGTCGGCGTTACGGATGACGTCCAGGTTGTGTTCGATGATGATGACCGTGTTTCCGAGATCGGTGAGACGGTGCAGTACGTCGAGCAACTTGCGCACGTCGTCGAAGTGCAATCCCGTGGTCGGTTCATCCAGCAGATAAAGAGTTTTTCCGGTCTGGCGCTTGCCGAGTTCGCGGGCAAGCTTGATGCGCTGGGCTTCTCCACCGGAGAGAGTAACGGCAGATTGACCAAGGTGAATATATCCGAGGCCGACATCGACCAGAGTTTGCAGCTTTTGCTTGACCTGCGGAATGTTTTCCAGAATCTGGAGCACGTCCGAAACCGGCGTTTCCAGCAGGTCGGCGATGGAAGAACCGTTGTAGTGAACCGACAGCGTCTCGTGGTTGTAGCGGCGTCCGCCGCAGACTTCGCACTGCACGTAAACGTCGGGCAGGAAGTTCATTTCGATGCGCCGCTGGCCCTCGCCCTGGCAAGCCTCGCAGCGTCCGCCAGAAACGTTGAAGGAGAAGCGTCCGGGCTTGTATCCGCGTTCGCGCGATTCGGGCAGCATGGCATAAAGGTCGCGAACCGCCGCAAAGATGCCGGTATAAGTTGCGGGATTGGAGCGCGGCGTGCGGCCGATGGGAGACTGGTCGATGCGAATGACCTTGTCGATCAGCTCCGCTCCGGTGATGGCTTTGTGAGTGCCGGGTTCCTCGCGCGAACGATAGAGCTGCCGGGCAAGCGCGCGGTACAGGATGTCATTGACCAGGGTTGATTTGCCGGAGCCTGAAACACCGGTGACAACCGTCATCACGCCAAGCGGAAACGCGACGTCGAGATTCTTGAGGTTGTTCTCGCGCGCGCCAAGGATGGCGATGGCTTTCCCATTCGGGCTGCGGCGCTCGGAAAGCATGGCAATCTGCTGACGTCCGGCGATGTAGGCGCCAGTAAGCGAGGCGGGTGAGTTCATGATTTCGGCAGGAGTGCCGCTCGCCACCAACTCGCCGCCATGACGGCCGGCGCCGGGGCCAAGGTCGATGACATAGTCGGCGCGGCGGATGGTTTCTTCATCGTGCTCGACCACAAGCACGGTGTTGCCGAGGTCGCGCAGGTTTTCGAGCGCGGCAAGAAGACGCCCGTTGTCGCGATGGTGCAGGCCGATGGAAGGTTCGTCGAGCACGTAAAGGACGCCGCGCAGCTTTGATCCGATCTGCGTGGCGAGGCGAATGCGCTGGCCTTCTCCACCGGAAAGTGTGGCGGCGGAACGGCCGAGCGACAGGTAGCTGAGTCCCACGTTGTGCAGAAATTCGAGGCGTTCGGTGATTTCGTACGCGATGCGTCCCGCGATGGTCAGTTCCCTGCCGGTCAGTTTGATATTGCGCGCGGCTTCGAGAGCACGCGCAATCGGAAGGCTGGTGAAATCGGCAATCGACATGCCATTCACTTTGACTGCCAGGCTTTCTGGACGCAGACGCTTGCCGTGACACACCGAACACTCGGTGGCTGACATGAAATCGAGCAGATAATCGCGATAGGTTTCGGAAGTGGAGGATTCGAGATTCTGCCTGAGGTGGCCGAGAACCCCCAGAAAACCTGTCTTATTTCCGCGCTGGCCCCCGCGCTGCGGCTCGCCATAGAGCAGCAGGTTCTGAATCTTATCAGGAAATTTCTCGAAGGGCGTCGTCAGGTCGAGGCGATAGGCTTGGGCAACCAGCTGCAAGCCGTGAATCAGGTTCTGCGATGACGAACCGGGACCCAGGCCGCCATCGAGCAGCGGCTTAGACCAATCGACAATCACCTTGCCAGGATCCAAATCGTAGCGGCTTCCGAGGCCGTGGCACTCGGGACAAGCCCCGTAGGAACTGTTGAACGAGAATGATCGCGGCTCGAGCTGCGGAACACTGATACCGCAGTCGGGGCAGGCCAGACGCGCGGAGTAAAGCGTCTCGTCTCCGTTAACGACCGCGACCTGGACCAGACCGCCGCCAAGTTTCATGGCCAGCCCGACCGAAAGTTCAAGGCGGTGTTCGATTCCTGGCTTCACCAGCAGGCGATCCACGACCACTTCGAGGGTGTGGTTCTTGCGCTTGTCGAGCGCGAGGTCGTCCTCGAGGTTCACCAGTTCGCCATCCACGCGGGCGCGCGAGAAACCGTGCTGGACAAGTTTCTCCATTTCTTTTTTGAATTCGCCTTTGCGGCCCCGCACGATTGGCGCCATGATCATGACGCGATCGTCGGGCGTAAGCGACATGACACGCTGCACGATCTGCTCGGCAGACTGGCGGCTGATGGGCTTGCCGCAATTCGGGCAATGGGGCACACCGATCGAAGAGTAGAGCAGGCGCAGGTAATCGTAGATCTCGGTAATGGTGCCGACCGTGGAGCGCGGGCTGCGGCTGGTGGTTTTCTGCTCGATCGAAATCGCCGGACTGAGGCCGTCGATCGAGTCGACGTCGGGTCGTTCCATCTGGTCGAGAAACTGGCGGGCGTAGGCGGAAAGCGTTTCCACGTAGCGCCGCTGGCCTTCGGCGTAAATCGTATCGAACGCGAGCGAGGATTTGCCGGAGCCGCTCAGACCGGTAATGACCGTCAAAGTGTTGCGCGGAATCTCGACGTCAATATTCTTCAGGTTGTGCTGGCGCGCGCCGCGCACCGAAATCCGGGTGATGGCCATTTACGCAGTACTTTGTGGACTTCCGTAACGTGGACGGGTCCTAAGAATTGTTGGAGAGTAGAGATACGCAGTTCGATTCCCGTATCTTAGTTGTTAACAGCGGCGGGGGTCAAATGCGGATAAAGTAAAAATTACTTGCAGC
>JBEKWX010000396.1:0-3703 GCA_049512675.1 Terriglobales bacterium
GACGTCATCGTTCGCCAGATCGCTTTCGGCGCCGCGCCCGACCGCGGACGCACCCTGCTCGAACTGCTCGAACTGCTCGATTCCCACATTTTGCCCGAGGCCCTTGACGAGATCGGCATGAGCCAGGACCGCAGCGCCAGTTCCAGCCTGATCGCGCTCGCCGCCGCCGGCGAAGCTCAGAATCGTCCCCCGTTCGTGCAACTGAAAGCCATCGAATCGCTCGGCCGTTTGCGCGAGAACGAGGCCGTCCCGGTTCTGCGCTCCATCGTTGACGACAAGAAATTTTTCGGTTACAGCCAGCACCGCGAATTGAGAATCGCCGCCATTCAGGCGCTCTCCAAGATTGATCCCCGCCACGGCACCCAGGCTCTTGTCGAAAGCGGCCTCGAATCCGGCGAACTCGCCATCGCTCCGCTCGATTCCGGTCCGGGATGTCCCTGGGTCCGCCAGCGCCGCTACGAACGCATCGTCCTGCCGCGTGCGCTCGCCGCCACTCTTTCCAGTTCCTGGGGAAAGTCGAACATCGTCATGCGTGAGATGAGTCTCGGCGGCGGCATGGGCACGCGCAATGACAATCTCCGCGTCGGCTCCGAAGCCCACGTCGAAATTTCTCTGGGCGTGAAAAAAATCCGCGGCGAGGTTCTCCTGCGCCGCGCCCGCGTCAATGAAATCGGCTTCGAGTTCGTCAGCATGGACCTCGACAGCCGCTATCGCCTCCGCCGCATACTGGTCGAGGCCTTGCAAAGAGTTCCTGAGAATCGCTCGGCAGACTGGGACGGCGCACGAAAGGTTTAGAGCAGGCTCTCAGCTCTCAGAAAGTACCGATTCCGCCCAAAGAAAAAGCCCCTGCTTATGCAGGGGCTTTTTCGCGAATCAAGCAGGTGCCTCACTCATCGCGCACTTTGCGATGAGTGGGTTCCCGTAAACTCTAGAGCGTACTATGCGACCTTCACGAAAATAATGACGAGCGTGAACAACACCAGCGATTCGATGAAGGCCAAGCCGAGAATCAGCGCTACTTGAATGCCGGCGCGGGCGGCGGGATTGCGTCCGAGCGCTTCGCACGCCGACGACGCGGCACGCCCCTGGCCCTGCGCCGCCAACCCGGCGGCGATAGCGATGGCGAAACCGGAAGTGATTGCGATCCAGTTGGTCGAACCAGCCGCACTTGCGCCCGTCTGCGCGAACGCCGGGACAGCCAGCGCCGAGAACATCATCATCACGAACAACAACATTACGATTTTCCGCATTTTGCTTCTCCTTTATGAATTGCCTCCAGTGGGTGGTTGACGCCGTTCTTCTTGGAGCCAGCGCCCTCACGCTGAAGGTCAGTACCCAGTACCCAGTACCCAGTACCCAGTACCCAGAAAACCTCACTGGGTACTGGCTACTGGGTACTGCTTTTAGTGCTCATGTGCCGTCGCCTCTCCCAGATAAACGCAGGCGAGCAGCACAAAGATGTATGTCTGAATAAACGACACGCCGATATGCAGACCCTCGAATATGATCGGAATACCCAGCGGCACCAGCGAAAAAAATACCAGCGTAACCATCTCGCCCGCGAACATGTTCGCGAAAAGACGGACAGTCAGTGAGAGGACGCGGGCCGCATGACTGAACAACTCAATCGGGAACAACAGGATCGGCAAGAACAGCCGAACAGCCAGCGGCATGCCCTCTTGCGGCCCGATGAAATGCTTCAGGTATCCAACCGGCCCATTCGCCCACACACCATGGAAGTGATAATAAAACCACGTGAGCAGCGCGCATCCCAGCGGCACGATCGGCACCGCCGTGGGCGATTCCAGGCCCGGCACCAGTCCAATCAAATTGCAGCTCAGGATGAACAGCCCCAGCGCGGTCAGATACGGGACGAACTTCTCCGGGTGATGCGAGATGGTCTCGCTGGCCAGGTTATTGACGAATCCGTCGATGCCTTCCATCGTGTGCTGCAAGGCGCCCGGACGCTCCACCGAAAGCCGAACGCGCACGGCAACAAAAAATATCGTCAGCAGCAGTACCACCAGCAGTTCCATCGCGAAGCTGTTCGAGATCGGAGTTGCCGGATGCTTGGGATGAATGTGCAGCGCTTGTAGCAACGCCAAGACGGCGGGGCCAAACAGACGGTTTAGAAGTGCGGTAAAAGCCAGTTGTTCCATTTTCAGACTATGCGATTTATTTGGAGCTTACGATGTCCGCCGTAAAGCCGCGTATCCTTCCCACACCGCTTCGAGCATCAGGGCTGCCACCGGCACGCACAAGCCCCACAGAAAGCCGCGAAACGCCAGGAAAGAACTCTTGAATATAGCATAGGCAACGGCCCCCACCAACCCGTAGCGCACTACGAAACGCAGGATAATCCGGCCGCCTTTCTCCCGGCTGTTCCGGTTGACGATGCGGTCGGCAAGTCCTTCGACGCCGCGCGTTAGCGAGCGGAAATTAACGTAGGAAACCGCGGCTCCGAAGGCAAACCCAATCGATCCGGCCCAACCGTAAAACCAGAACGCCGGCCCCAGCAGCAGAACGCTCACCACCAGCATGTTCCGCAGCACGCGGGAAACGATGCGCTCATGATTCGCGCTTTCATGGAGACGCTCCGCAGGCGGAGCGTCCACGGGCTGGTCGAGATGCTCTTCATCCCTATCCCTATCATTCATCTTTTTTGAAAGCGCCGAAGGCCATGCGGATCATCTGCCAAAATCCAACCACCGCCCCGAACAACAGCCCCACCAGATAGAGCCACTTAGTATGCAGCCAGTAATCGGCGAGTTTGCCCAGAAAGAAGCCCAGCAATACCGCCGCCGGAATAATAAACCCGACCTCGGAGTAGCGAGCCAGCGAGACGATCGGATCTTTCTTCTCCGGGGGATTGGAACGCTCAGGCATGCGAGGGAATTGTAAATCAGCCCCGAGCTACCGGGCCCCGAGCTACGAGCAACTGGAGAGATTCAGGGTACGAACTGAGAGCTGAAGGCTGCTACCCTCACTTGATCATCGCCGCCACATGCGGCGATTGCGCAATCCCCAGCGACCAGTTCACGCCACGGATGAAAGGCTCCGGATAAACTCCGATCACGATCGTCGCCAGCGCTGCCACGCCCACCGCGCAACGCATTCCGAGGCTGACGGGCAGTCGTTCGGTCTCCATCGGCGCGCGCATCAGCATGGAATTGGCAATCTTCAGATAATAATAAAGTCCGAACAGCGAGTAGAGCACGCCGAGCGAGGCCAGTGTGTAGTGTCCGCTTTCGATCAGGCTCAGGAAGATGTAGTACTTCCCCAGGAACCCGGCGGCGGGAGGAATGCCGGCGAGTGACAGCAGGAACAGCAGCATCAGCGCGGCTTCGAGCGGAGCGCGCTGGTAGAGCCCGGCCATGTCGTCGAGCTCGTCGCCAATCACGTTGCGCTGCCGCAACGAAGTGATCACCGCGAACGCACCCAGATTCATGAAGGTATAGACGAGCAGGTAGATCAGGATTCCCTTGAAGCCGTCGTTAAAGCCCGGGCTGCCGATCTGCGACGTTCCCATCGCCACAAATGCCAGCAGCATGTATCCGACGTGCGCAATCGAGGAGTAAGCCAGCAGCCGTTTCGTGTTCGTCTGCGTGAGCGCGGCGAAGTTCGCGCCGGTCATGGTGGCGATGGAGACGATCACAATCACCGGCGTGTAAACCGAGCGCAGCGGCCACAACCCAAACACCAG
>JBEKWX010000397.1:0-3691 GCA_049512675.1 Terriglobales bacterium
AGCTTCTTCGCCTCCACCACGGTGGCGTTCTGGGGCAAACCAGTGACTATGATGACGTCCACGTCGGGATGCGTCTCCTTGACGCGGCGCAAGACTTCGAGGCCGCCCATGTCGGGCATCATGATATCGAGGATTATCAGGTCGTAAGGATTTTCCTCGACTTTGCGCAGCGCCTCTCGACCGCCATGCGCGGCCTCGACCAGGTAGTCGCCGCCGCCGAGAATGCGCAAACAGCTCTTGATGACGATCTCCTCGTCGTCGACGACAAGAATTCGTGCACCCATCAAACCGTCATTCCCCAACAGATGAGTCTCGAACTGGCGTGAAGATTCATGTTTTCCACCCTTCCTGCAAGACAGAAGCGAAGTGTAGGCCCCAATGTCGCAGTTGGGTCATTTACGTCATTTCGAACGAGCGCAAACTACTTCCGCTTCACGCCAATTGCAGACATTTTGCTGCGTCGCACTAAGCGACGCTGTGGGCCAACACCGGAAGTCGTGCAGGTCAGGAAGCTCTAGCTCCCTGTGGAATCGCTCGAACATTAGACGCTATGACCGGCCGGTGAAATCCCTTGAACGCCGCGCCGATTGCCGCCGGCGCGGCGTCAAAATACTGTCACACTGCGAAAAAACAGCTCTGCTCGCTCGACGCAAGTCCCGCCTCGGAAAGGGAGAACCACTACCAGCAATGCCGGTAACCGTGGCGCCACCAGCAGCGATGATGCCAGCCATGCCAGTGACGGCAGCGCCAGCCGCACCACACCTGGGTGACGTTACCTGAAGCGGCCTCGCTCGCGACGCCCGCCGGAAGCGGTGCGATGGGAGCTGCTTGCGAAATTTCGGACGCGGTCGTGAGAGCCGAAGTTGCGATCGCAACCGCAAACGCTATTCGAATCATGCTGTCCTCCTTGGACGAAAGCGAACGTCGCCAAGCAACAATACGGAGGCATGATGGCAGTTCCACGGCATCGGAATTTTTGACACGATGAACAAACAGTCAGATTCCATCTCAGTATATTTTTCACTGAACGAACAAACAATCAGCCGGTCGATCGCGATCAATTTAAATTATCCCTACGTGCCTGGAATCCTCGTCGCGGCGCTCGCATTGACCGGTCGTGAGGCGGAAGCCCGAGAAGCGCTCCAGCGTTATCTTGCGCTCCGTTCTGCCGGACTCAGGACGATCACGGCGTGGAAGGCGTTCGGGGCTCGACTCACCAATCCGCAGACTGATGACGCGCTTTCGAATTGTGGGACCGGATAATCGAGGGCCTGCGCAAGGCGGGGCTGCCGGAAGAATGAGCGCTGGGATTTCCCCCTGAACGAGGCGCTGGGGTGGTTTACTGACACAATCTACGTTGGTCCGCTCGGGGTCATTCGCGACCGAGCCGTCTCGCTCGAAACGCAACCTATGACCGCAGTTGCCTCAAAGCGGACATCCGCTGAGCGCTGTCCCGGTTCCTCCTCGAAAGAGAAATACCCAAGCGCCTGCCCGGTGGCGTCCTTCACGATGAAGCAGGCATTGTTATACTCCTCGACGATCCAAGGCGGCGGGATGCGGCGCGCGGAGGGCATGCAACATGATAACGCCATTTCCGCTTTGCACCGAAAGCGACCGTCAGCCATCCTGAGGCAGGCCGTCGCTAAGGGCCAACAAGAGACTCATGCACCGCAGCAAATTCGGGGAGAATAAACCGCATTATCAGCACCCACATCCATGGCACGTGCCGCGTGGAGGAGCCGTCCACAGCATCAGGAGCGGACATTGTGTCCGACGCGTGCGCCCTTTACGCGCCGACCACGCCAGAGAATAGCCACCAGTTCGCCTCCTTGTCCGGGCGACCGCTCCGGCAGGATTGATCGAGTCTTAGCTTGTCGTCACGCAGGCTGCTGGCCGGTGTGTGGCCTTGCGCTGACCGATCAATTGCCCAGGATTGCGCGCTCAAAACAACAATGCGACATTGCCCCTTCGAAAGGATGCACCCGCGGGAAGCGGCCGTGTGGGAATGTCTCATGGCCTTATCGAACGCTCCCAACCCACAAGAGCCCGAATTAGCGGATCTGACAGGCGTGCGTATCCTTGTGGTCGAGGATTCCTGGCACATTGGCACAGCCCTGAAGAGCCAGCTCCGGGCATTAGGAGCGGACGTCGCCGGACCGGTCGCGACCACCGATGAGGCCGAGCGCCTGATCGCCGAGCAAACCCCCGCCGTAGCCATCGTCGACTTCAATCTGCGAGGCGGCGAATTGGCGCACGGCTTGATCGACCGGTTGAACGATCAAGGCATCCGCGTCATCGTAATTTCCGGCTACGACGTAGTTCCGTTGGCGCCGGGAAAAGCCGCGGCCATCTTGCAGAAGCCTGTCGTCGAAGCTCAACTTCTTGCCGCCTTGCGCCCAGCGACCGCGCAAAAGACGACTCAGTGAGGCAGGCCCACTTGTGATAGCTCCTATAGGCGCTCAAGAGGAAACTCAATTTTGCAGAACACGCCATCGGATGCGAACTTAAGGTCGACGATGCCTCCAAGTTCGTGAGGGATAAGATTGCGTATGAGGTCGGTGCCAAACCCAGATTGAATCGGTGCCGCCACCGGTGGGCCACCAATCTCACGCCATGCAATCATCAAGTTATCCGCCGCGTTCCCGCTGGACCGGTGGTCCCAGATCACCGACACCCGGCCGCCCGAGGTTGAGAGTGCGCCGTATTTTGCAGCGTTCGTTGCCAGCTCGTGAAGCACCATCGCGACTGCCTGCGTCGCGGCGGCAGTCAGCACGATGTTTGGGCCGCTGATGCCCGTGTTGGCATCCGTTACGTAGGGCGCAAGCTGGTGGCGGACAAGATCGGCGAGACCAACTCCCTGCCAGCGACTTTGGCTCAGCAGCGAATGGGTCGCCGCCATCGATTGGATGCGCCCATCGAGCACTTTGACGAACTCATCCATCGAGCTGCTGCCCTGGCGCGTCTGCATCGCGACCACGGCAACACGCGAGAGCACGTTCTTGACGCGGTGGTCGAGCTCGGCGATCAACAGGTCTTGGCGCTCAGTAGCCTTTTTGCGCTCAGTAATGTCAAGGGTCAGGCCCCTGAGGCGCAGAAAACGACCTTCAGCGTCGAACTCGGCTCTTGATGTTTCCTCAAGCCACACTTCGCGCCCATCGGGGCGGACAAAGCGGAAGGTGGCCACATATGACGGGTTCTCGGGACGGAGATTACGCACGACCGTTTTGAAGCGCGACTGGTCGTCCGGGTGGATCCGCTCAAGAAAGTGGATCGCGGTAAAGGTTTGGTGCGGACCAAACCCCAGGATGTGCGCCGCGTTCTCACTGCGCTGCGACAAACCGGTGCGGACATCCCAGTCGAAGGCCGTCACCGCCCCGGCCGTCAGCGCCTCCTGCAACCGCGCCTCGCTCTCCATGAGCACAGCCTCATGCTGACGCCGTTCGGCAAAAAGCGCAGCAAGAACGTATGCGCAGAGCGACACAGCCACGATGCCGGCCTGGGCGGCATAGATGCGCTCGGCAATCGGGAACATTGCGTCGCCGAACATGCCAATGCCGAATGTCGTCGCCCAAACGATTGTAAAGGCAACGATAAATGCGGCTGCCGCCGCAAAGACCGGTCTGCAGCGGGCCGCGAGCCATAGCAGCAGCGGGAAAAACGCGGCGATGGGCACCACGGCTGCCCAAGACTG